>JAYVMJ010000522.1:0-3130 GCA_043759025.1 Verrucomicrobiota bacterium
GGCGCTTATCTTTCAAGTCACGTTGCACGATATAATCAGCGCAGAGTCCGGCTCGTAGTCCAATTTGGAGTTGAGGAAGCGAGATTGATTTCATTTCGCCCCAAATTGGGGGCAACTCGCCCCAGAAGTGTTTCCCGATCTGAGGAAAAGTGCCTACTTCAAACTTGTCCCTAAAAGGTCCAGTCTACCCCACACCGACACTAGCGCTTCACTACGAAATATGAAAATCCATCGTTTGATTCTCGCCCTTCTTGCCACTTTTGCCCTGACCGGCCCGATCGTCCACGGTGCAGACAATTCGGTTCTCTTTTGGAATAAAGAGGCTCTCGATACCACCCGGCTCGCGCGCAATCCGCCGCCGATTTCCTCTTTCTTTTTCGCGACGTACCACGCCGCGATCTTCGATGCGGTCAATGGCATTAACCACACGCATCAGGGCTGGCTCGTGAACGACCTTGCTCCCGCAGGTGCCAGCATGGATGCCGCCATCGCTGCTGCGGCGCACACCGTGATGATCGCGCTCTGGAGCGCCACGACCAATCCGCACAATATGCAGGTAACGTACGAAAAGACGCTCGCAGCGATTCCCGATGGCCAGGCGAAAACTGATGGGGTCGCTTGGGGGGAGCATGTGGCCAAGCTCGTCCTCGAGAAAATCTCGACCGCTGGTTACAATAAACCTGTTCCCGGAAAATACTCGAGCGACGTGCCGGGTAAATGGCGTGAAACCCCCGCCGCTTTCCGTCCGCCCCTGCTGCCTTTCTGGGGTCGCGTGCGACCGTTCATCATGACCTCGCAGGATCAATTCCGCGCGCCGGCACCGGAGACGTTGGGATCGGAAGCCTACGCTGCGGAACTGGCGTTCGTAGCAAAAAAGGGCGGTCGCGACAATGCCGACCGCACGGATTACCAGACCATGACGACGCCATTTTGGAACGACGATCTCGGCACCAGCACACCGCCGGGGCATTGGAACATGATTGCGGAGGATCTGGCCAAACGGAAACATCTTTCGGTTCCGGAAACGGCCAGGTTGTTCGCGCTGCTCAATTTCGCACAAGCCGATTCGGCCATCTCCTGCTGGGAAACCAAATATTATTACAATACGTGGCGGCCCGAGACGGCGTTGCGTGAAGTAAACCCAGCGCTGAATCCGCATGCCGAGGCGATCCCGGATTTTATTCCGAATATGCCTTCCCCGTCATTTCCGGCGTACACTTCGGGACACAGCACTTTTTCCGGTGCGGGGGCGCGGCTAATGGCGATCTATTTCGGCACGGATGACATTGAGTTTTCCGTCACCTCCGATTCGTTGCCCGGTGCAGTGCATAATTTCAAAAAGCTTTCGGATGCGCAAATCGAGGCCGGAATGAGTCGCGTATGGGGCGGGATCCACACCATGTCCGACAATCTGGAGGGCCAAAAAGCCGGGATGAAAATCGCCGACTGGACGATGGCCCACGCGTTGTTGCCACTGCAGAAAGAGTAAGCTGCGTCCGCTGTGGTCACGATGTCCAGTTCACGACCCTCTCACGTTACCGGCGAATCCGTCGATGCGGTTCTGCCGTGGATTCTCCGGATGGGAGTGGCGGCGTGTTTCCTCGGGCACGGCATGCTTGGCGTGATGCAGACGGCGGCGTGGACTTCCTATTTTGCCGTGGTGGGCATCGGGCGCGCCGCCGCGCTCCATTTGATGCCGCTGGTCGGGGTGTTCGATGTTGCGATGGCGGTGCTGGTGCTGATCCGGCCAATCCGAGCGGTGGTTTTTTATATGGTGCTTTGGTGCGTCTGGACGGCGTTGCTGCGACCGCTCGCCGGCGAATCCTTCTGGGAAGCGATCGAGCGGGCGGGCAACTACGGCGCGCCCCTCGCCTTGTTTCTTCTAATGCGAAGCGGCGGCGTGAACTCATGGCGTTTCGCTTCGTTTCGTGATTCTCTCGATGAAGCCCAATGTCGGATGCTCGGCTGGGTTTTACGACTGACCACGGTGCTGCTGCTGCTCGGTCACGGCGCGCTTGGGTTGATTGTGCGCAAACCGGTGCTTAGCGCGCAGTACTCGGTGCTCGGCTTGTCTGGCACGAACGTTGAACTTTATATCGGCGGTTTCGAATGCGCGCTGGCGCTGGCGGTACTGCTTAAACCCGACCGGCGGCTGCTGTTTGGCGTCGTGGCCTGGAAACTCGCCACGGAGGCGCTCGCGCCGATGGCCGGATCGCCGATCTGGGTTTTCATCGAACACGGCGGCAGCTACGCCGCACCGCTCGCCCTGGCATTTTTGTGCGCGAAAAACCGCGCTCCTGGGTTGCGTGTTACGGCGATCCCCCCGATTTGAATTTCCCCTGACCCTGCTCCCTATGTTTAAATTCCTGCTCCCCGTTGCCTTGTTTGCCACCGGTTCCGCCATGGCGGCCGACGTTCCGGCTTATACGACCGCTCCGTTGCGCGCCCAAACGCCGGCCGCTCCGGGCGGAAAAAGATTCGAAGTTCTCTCTCCCTCCGACACCGGCGTAACGGTGCCGAATACCTTCAGTGACCCGCGCATGTGGGGCAGTCGTTTTCGCGAGCTCACGCTCGGCGCCGTCGAAACCGGTATCGCGGTCGGTGATTTCGATCGCGATGGGTTGATGGATATTTTTGCCGTTTCCAAGAACGGTCCCTGTGCGCTGTACCGCCAGGTTTCGCCTTACAAGTTCATCGATATCGCCCATACCGCCGGAGTCGCTTGCGACTCCGAACCCTCGAGTATCACTGGTGCAACGGTCGTGGATATCAATCAGGATGGCTGGCCGGATATTTACGTCTGCCGATACGACCAGCCGAATTTGCTTTTCATCAATAACCGCGATGGGACGTTTACCGAACACGCCAAGGATTATGGCCTCGATATCAAGGACGCGTCGGTGCACGCGGTTTTTGCCGACTACGACCGGGACGGCGCGGTCGATTGCTACCTTGTCACTAACATCCTCGACTTTTCGAAGAGCCCGATGGGGCGGAAAAATTACTTGCTGCACAACGACGGACACGGGCACTTCACCGACGTCTCGGAAAAAGCCGGCATCTGGGGCTTGGCGCAGGGTCACACCGCGATCTGGGTCGACGTCAATAACGACGGCTGGCCGGACATCTA
>JAYVMJ010000523.1:0-11597 GCA_043759025.1 Verrucomicrobiota bacterium
ATGCGGAGCCGGCGCAGTTCAATTTCCGAGAGGAAAACCGGATTTCTAAAGTCATACGTTTCCACCTTGATCCCGGCGGCAGCTTCCGTGCGCTCACCGTTGGCGCGGATCAATTGGTGCTTCGGGGCCTGCTGCGCCGTTTCCTGCGACAACAGTCTGTCGATCTCGGATTGATCGAGAAAGTCGGTCGTCTGCTTTTTCGGTTCGTCGGGCATGGTCGCGGATCAGTTTACTGCACCACGAAGTCGGAAAAATAGACCTGTTCGGCCACCTTTTTGCCCAGGGCCTGATTGTAGGCCAGCACCAGTTTTTCACGGAGCACATTTTTTGCGCCGGGTTCCTCGAGATCGGCGAGCGACAGCGAGGAGAGAACGTTCAAGGTGATATCGGTCAACTTGGCTTTCTGCGTCTCAAAAGTTTCCTTGATCCTGGCATCGGTCCCGGTGACGACGAAACTCGTCTTCAGGTAGCGCGTGCCCATCGTTCCAGCCAGGTTAACGACGACGTTTTGAAATTCGTAGGTCGTGGGATTTCCGGCGCCTTCCTTCCCTTTTTCGCCCTTGCCTTTGCCCTCTTCCTTCGCTTCCGCCGCGGGTGCGGCGTGTTCGTCGGGGGCTTCGCTGCCCACCTTCACGGTGGCCAGTTTGTTCACCATGCGCGGCAACAGGACGTATTCGGAAACCGCCCAACTCAGGGCTGGAGCCAGCACGATCGCCGCGATGAGCGGAATCCACTGCGCCAACGCACCACCTTTTTTGGCGGGCGTCGCGGCGGGAACCGGTACGGCGGGCGTCGTGGTGCTGGAGGCTGCGGAAGGGGCGTCGGCTTTGGCGGCCATGGGGAAAAGCGGGGGTTAAGCTTAGCGCTTGAGGTCGACGATATCCTGGAGAACCGTATCGGAAACCGTGATCAAACGCGCGCCAGCCTGGAAGCTGCGCTGCGTGGTGATGAGGTTGGCGAACTGGTCAGTGAGATCGACATTGGAAAGTTCGAGCGTGCCGGATTGAATTGCCCCAAGACCATTGGAACCGGGGGCGTTCACGCCGCCAGCCGCTTGAAAAGCGGTAGTGCCGGCCGCCGCACCCACCGGACCAGCGGCCAGAAGACCGGAGAAAAGATTGTTACCTTCCGGCACCAGCGCCGACTGATCGGTGAATTTTTGCAACTCAACCTGATTGGTCGTTGCCGACGTGCCGTTGGAATAAAATTCCACGACATTGCCGCTCTTGTCGACGGTCACGGACTGCAGCTGCGTTCCGACTGGAGGCGTGCCGAGCTTGATGGGACCGACCGTAGCCAGACCCGCGCCCGTCAGACCCATGACGCTATACCCTTGGCCGTTGACGAGAGCGCCTTTGTCGTCCCAGCGAAAACTGCCGTCGCGCGTGGCATACTCGGTGCCATCGACCGGATTTTGCACGTGGAAATATCCTTCCCCAGAGATGCCGAGGTCGGTGCCCGCACCGGTCGTTTCGAGTGAACCCTGGCTGTAGTTGGTGTGGATCGAACCCAATTTGACACCCGTGCCGACCGCAAGCGAGGGAGTGTTGGATGAGGGGGGAATTCCCGGTGCCGAACGTTGGAGGACGTTGCTGAAGCTATCGACGTATTCCGCCTTGCTGCTCTTGAAGCCCGTCGTGTTAACGTTCGCGATATTGTTACCGATGACTTCGAGACCTTTCATGAACGAACGGAGGGCGCTGACGCCGCTGCCGAGTGTGCCGATGAGTGACATAATGATGGATGAGTTGAGGTTTAGGATCCGCTGCTGGTGCTGGCGGCTGCCGGCACAGTGGTGGTGGTTGAAGCTGGGACCTGCTGCACGTACAGCACGGACGACATTGAATAGGCTTTGCTGCCAACGATGAGTTGCGGCCCGTTGGTGGGATCGACCTGAACGCCGCTGACGGTGCCGGCAGCGGTGCCGCCACTACCCGTATCGACCACCACTTGTTTGCCGATGAAACTGTTGGCGGCCGCGAGTTGTTGGCTGGAGTTCAGTTTGACCATTTCCGCGGTCATCGTCTGCGTTTGCGAAAGCGAGGTGAACTGCGCCATCTGTGCGATGAACGCGGTGTCGTCCATTGGTTTCATTGGATCCTGCGACTGGAATTGGACAGCGAGGAGCTTCATGAAATCCTCGGAACCAAGGGCCTTTTGACCGGTGGTGCTAACCTTTGTGGTGATCGCGGGATCGATGGGGGCCGCAACAGAATTAACAGTCATGGTGGTATCAGGCTAAGGCGTTGAGTAGTTGCGAAGAGCTGGAAACCGGAGAGACCGCAGGCGCAGCTTCTGGCGAAGCGGATTCGTAGAATTCGCGCTTGAGAGCCGAAGCAAAAGCAGGCGGCGCTTTGGGCTGTTCGCGCTGTTGTTGCGCACCTTGGCCAAAAGCGGTCGCGCCGGAATCTGCACTGGCAGCGGGAACTGCATTGCCGGATGTGGAGGCGGAATGGAAAACAGGATCCGCAAGATGGATTTCACGAGCGAGGGCCGGTTGCACCACTTCATGCCATTCGTGGGTCAGCGCGCTGTTCATCTCGGAGGATTCCGTGTGGAATGTCGTATGCACTGCACCGTCGCGCAGCTCGACGCGCAGGCCGAGCTTTTCGTTGCCGACGTGAAATTGAAGATCGACGGATTTCTGCTGAACGTCCGCACGCCGTTCCAAGGCATCGACCGCAGAAATGACAGCGGCCATGGTTTCGCGAACCGTCGCCACTGGTGCCGGCGCATCCAGCGTCAGCGTTGCCGTGGGCGCCGGATCGGCCGAAAACACAAACGACGTCGTCGATTCATTCGTTGAATCGGACTTCTGTCGTGCGGAAGTGGTGGCGGCGACCATGGTGGCACTCACTTTAGCAACGCCAGTGCCAACAGTTGCAGCAGCTGTTGCAACTTCTTTTTGGGCAGCATTTAGAAAGTATTTTTCAACATCTGAAAACGGATTTTTTTGGGATTGGAAAGTTGTCCCCGTCAAAGCGGCAATTTTTTCCTGAGCGAAATTCGCCAATTTATGGGCAACGCCACCCGCAAGTGCGGTCGCAGCTCTTGCCACGTCCGACCCGAAACGTGCGGTTTGGTCGGTGTCATCCTTCGGAAGTACCGTGGACGCGAGATCGGTCGATTCAGCCGGCCTCGCGTCGGGACCGGAATGATTTTGGGCAGAGACCTGAACGGCTGGACCATTGGCGTCCGTCGCGACGGCAACCTGCCGCTCGGAGTCGCTCGACAATCCCACTTCGGACTTCGTCGATTTACCGGTGGAAATTATCGGGGCAGCGTCCCCCCCTTTCTTCGCAGGCATTGGTACATTACCCGGAATCTGCGACGGTAGGCCAACTGGAATTCCGGTCGACTCCGCCGCCATTTGAGAAGCAGCAGCATCGGCCGCAGTCGTCGCCGGGATTGGTGCCTCCGGTATCGTAGGGGTCACCTCAGCTGTTGCCGTCGGCGTTGCAGTCGCTGTAGCGGTCGGGTCAGGCACGGCAGACAAAACTTTTTTTGGATCTGAACCAACCTTTGGCATCACCAATTGAATTCCCGATTGAACAACGGCACCAAAAGCGCGGGGATTCGTCGATGCGAACAAGCCCGCACCCCCTGCGGTACGGTCGGCGGGAGCAGTGCGGGCAGAACCCGTCGCACATTCGATCGTAGCGGACGCCGCACCGAGCGGGGTCGTCGGCTTAGGAATCGGTGGAACCATCGGCATCCAGAAGCCCGCGGTCAGAATCGCCGCCGTCTGCTCGGTGTCGGAATCTGATTTTCCGTCGGCGGCTTTTGCCGGTTTGTCCGCTGGACCGTTCTTGGGCAAAAGAGAATCGAACGACTCTGCGGCAGCATCTGTCGGATCGGCGGGGGTGCCAGGCGTCGATGAATTTTTTGCGCAACCCGGTTTGGGTGCGGCGGGCGTGGACGAAGGGATGGAAGGAAGGGAAAGTTGCATGTGAACCATTTTCCTTCCTTGGAAAATTCACCACCCGATCCGTGGGCGGCAGTGACTGAAAATTAAGGGCTCGAAGCGGTCTTGGTGGATTTAACGAGGCGAAGTTGATCGGACAAAATGGCAGCGCGCTTGGCCAGCGAACCTTCGGGGGTCGGCGTGTGACTCATTTCCTCGAATATCGCGGTTACGCCATCGGACTTCATGGCCGACAGGATTTTGACGACAGTCCGGTCGTCCATTTCGCGAATAATCGCGACCGCCGCCTTGGGGGGAAGATTCGCGTAGGTCTGGGCAAGGGTGCGGATATTCTTACTTTCGTCGGCATTGATCTCGATGATCTTCGAGGCGATTTCCTGCCGAACACCCTCCAGTTCAGTGCGAACTTTGTTCAGTTCCAAACGCTCCGAGGCTAGCTGCGCTTCCCGGCGGTCGACCTGCTCGCTTTGCTTGCGCACGTGCTCGCGTTCTTCCTTCAGCTCGTTCGCCAGCGACTCGATCTCGATCGTCCAAAAATTCCAGCCGCGTTCGCGTTCCTCGTTAATCAACTTGTCCTTGTGCGGCACGAGGCTGACGGCGCGAGCATAGGCAACCTGGGCGGCGCGATAAAAAGTAAACAGCCCGGTGCCCAGACCCAGGATCAGTCCGAGAATGGCCGCAACGAGGGGGCTGGTCAGTTTTTTCATGTCGTGGAAACAGTAGCGGCAGCGAGCCGGCGTCCGGCGCGCAGCCCGGCAAGCTCATCGCTTTCGAGCTGCGCCTCTCGTTCGGCCCCGAGCCGGTGTTCGGTGCGGGCTTTTTGCTCAAGCTTTTCAACGACCTTCACCGCGCGGTGGGCCTCGATATATTTCTGGCGGCTCTCCTCCATCGCGGCGCGGGCGGCCTGCACAGCCTGCTCGGCTTGTTTCTCGCCATCGCAAATACGGCGATAGGCGTCCCACAGTGAAATTTCATCCGCCGCACGAAAGGTTTCGCGCCGGCCGTTCTGCATCAACGTCTCGGTCTCGCGGCGCTCATCGCGTTTCCGATCTAACTGGGTCCCGGCCTCGGAAAAGACGCGGACCGCCGTGGCAAAAGCCTCACGGGTGCGCGCCTGATGATGCTCGCGCAAAATCACCACGGGGCGAAGGGGAAAGCGAAATTTTTTCATGCGCCCACGATTTGTTTAAGGTGCGTGAATACCTGGGCGCGCGCCGTGTGATCATTCACGGATTGACGGGCAAATTTTCCCAGCGGGTCATGCAGCGCGATGGCTTGATCCAACGCCGCATTGGCACCTTTCTGATAGGCGCCGATTGAAATGAGATCCTCGTTTTTCCGGTAAAGCGCGAGTTGTTCCCGCGCCTTCGCGGCGAGCGCAACTTCCTCCGGCGTGCAAATGTCGCGGGTCAAACGGCTGACGCTTTCGAGCACGTCAATCGCCGGGTAATGGTTGAAATGCGCGAGATGGCGCGAGAGCACCAAGTGTCCGTCGAGAATACCGCGCACGGCGTCGGCCACGGGTTCGTTCATGTCATCGCCTTCCACGAGGACGGTGTAAATGGCGGTGATGGCGCCTGTTTCCCCGGCGCCGGAACGTTCGAGCAAACGCGGGAGCATCGCAAAAACCGACGGCGTATAGCCGCGCGTCGCCGGCGGTTCGCCGATGGCGAGTCCGATCTCGCGTTGTGCCATCGCAAAACGCGTCACCGAATCCATCAGCAACAAAACATTTTTCCCTTGGTTCCGCCACGCCTCGGCAATCGACGTCGCGGTAAAGGCGGCACGCAATCGCAACGGTGCCGGTTGATCCGAAGTGGCGACGACCACGATTGATCGCTTCATGCCTTCGGCACCCAAATCTTTTTCCAGGAACTCGCGGACTTCACGGCCACGTTCACCCACGAGTGCAACTACGACGACGTCAGCCTGCGAGTTGCGGGCAATCATCCCGAGCAGAGTGGATTTACCAACCCCGGAGCCGGCAAACAGACCGAGCCGCTGGCCACGACCGATCGGCACGAACGCATCGATGGCGCGGACGCCAGTGGGAAAGGGAGTTGTAATTCGTTGACGGCGCAACGGGTGTGGCGGCGTGCCCGTGCTCGCGTCGCTTTGCTCGACCGACAGCATGCCGAGCCCGTCAAAGGGACGACCGAGCGCGTCGAGGACGCGGCCCAGCATTTCGGGACCGGGCTTCGGCAGCGGCGGACGTTCCATCGCAGCCACCTCGCAACCAACGTGCAAACCGGCGGTTTCGCCGAGCGGCATCAGCAGCACGCGGTGTTCGCGAAAACCGACGACCTCCGCTTGCACGGAAAAATCCGCGCGCGGCGAATGCAACAAGCACAACTCCCCCAGCCCGACGTTTGGTCCGTCGGATTCAATGATCAATCCCGTCACCGCCGTGACCGTGCCCAGCCGTTGCACGGTCGGCAGATGCCGCACCTGCGTCCGGATGGCCTCGATCATTGGTGAGATGGTAACGTTCATGCCACGGCAAATGCGCGGGAAAGCGCATCAAGCTTGGTTTGCTGGCGCCCGTCGGTGAGGCCGAAGCGGCTGCGCACCTGGCAATCGCCAGCGGTAAAAGTAGTGTCCGATTTAATCTTCAAACCGGGATAACGTTCGAGCCAGCCGGGATTCAACTGGTGAAAAAGGTCGGCGTCGCGCGGACAGAGCACCAATTCAAGATTTTCCCGCTCCGGAAAAAGTTGATCAAGCGCATCGCGGCAAAGACGTTCAACCACTTCGGCTGATGGCTCGTAGCCGGCGAGCAGATGTTTCGCAATATCGAGCGCCAACGCGGGCAGCGCGTCGTGCAGTTGCTTCATTAAACCCGCCTCAAGATGGGAAAGTTGCGGTAGCACGCCGCTGCTCAGGTGCGCAACCTCGGCGCGAATATCGACCATTTGCTGGTCGGCCAGAGAGCGCGCGCTGTCCACTCCGCGCCGGTAACTCGCTTCGCCGTGGGCGTTGAATTCGGCTTCGGTGTAGAGACGGCCGGTCCGGCCGGGCGCCAGAGCACCGACCAGCGGACGATCGAAAGGAATGAGTTTGCTGTGAACCATGGCAATCAGGCGACGAGGCTTTCGGCTCCGTCGGAATCGAGGGTGATGGCGCCTTCTTCCTCGAGGCGGCGGACCACCTGGATGATGGCGTCCTGGCCCGTCTCGACGTCCTTGAGGCGAACCGGCCCGAGCAGGTCGATTTCCTCGCGCAAGCTTTCGGCGGCGCGCTTGGAGATGGAGGCGTAAATTTTGTCGCGGAGCGCTTCGCTCGCGGATTTCATCGAAACCGCCAGATTGGCCGAATCGACTTCGCGCAAGACGCGCTGCAGATCCGCCGCCTGAAGGCGGTTGAGATCCTCGAAGCTGAACATCTTTTTGCGAATCGCGGCCCCGAGCTGGGCGTTCCGCTCTTCGAGTCGCGTGAGCAGTGTCTTCGACATGTCTTTGTCGAGTTCGTTGAGCAAGTCGGCCACTGCTCGAACCCCGCCGCTGCGATGAAAGGCGGGACGAACCTTGGTGTCGAAATGTTTACCGAGTGAACGGACAATCTTGGAAACCAGATCGAGGGACGTGGACTCAATCGTGCCAAGACGCTCGACCACTTCCTCGCGCAATTCCGGACTGAGCAGCGTGAAAACCGCCGTCGCCTTTTCGGTATCGAGATACGAAAGCAAAAATGAAATCGTCTGCGGCTGCTCGGACTTGATGAGATTGTAGATCTGCCGTCCTTCCATTTCGCTGATGTCCTTGATGACTTCAACGGAAGTACCAACCGGGCCCACGCGACCGATGATCGCCGACGCCTTGTAATCGCCCTTGGCAATTTCGAGCGTGCGCTGCGCGTAAGGCAGTCCGCCCAACGCGGAATTTACGCTTTGGGCCACGATGCTGCCGAATTCTTCCATCGCCTGCTTCTGCACGGCCTCGGGAACCATCGGGAACGTCGACATCTCGCGGCAAAGCAACTCGATCGTCGCGTCGTCCAGATGCTTCAACACCTCGGCGGCGGCGTCAGGACCAACCACGATGAGGAAAATCGCCAGTTTCTGCTGGCGGGAAAGCTTGGAGTAATCGATGTCGGCCATGGTGCACCTCAGTTCTTGCTCGCGGGCGTGGCGACCCAGTCACGCAGCGCGGCGCCGATGTTGGCGGGCTTGTGGCGGATTAATTGATTCAACATTTCCGCCGTCACGCCAGTGCCGCCATTTTGCAGCGTACGATTCATGGAATCGGCGGGCATCGACAGAACCTCGACCGGCACCGGTTCGGGTTTTTGTTTCGACAGCATGCGCATGAAGAAAGCGAGTACCGCGAGAGCCGCGATCACCGCGCCCCAGTGACTCGATGCTTCAACCCAACCCATCCAACGATTCTCGGTGCGAATGGCCTCGATCTGCGCCGGCAGACGTTCGGCGACTTGGAAAGGAACTTCCTGCAGGGAAACCAGCGCGTCGAGCGACTGGCCGGGAGCGGGTTTTAAGCCGAGAGCGTTGATGACGATTTGGCGGAGGGAATTCAGTTCCTCGGGTGTGCGTTTAGGGGCAACCGCTTCGACGGCGGGCGCGCCGGGCGCAGCAGGAGTGGCGGCCGCGACGGGAGGACGTTGGGCGATAAAGACTGCGGCGCTAAGATTTTTAACCGTACCGGGATTGCGAATCGTGTTCGTCGTGACGCGGTTGATTTCGTAAGTCGTCGTGCGGTTCTTGCGATTCTGCTCCGTCGAGGAAGTCGGACGCGGGCCTCCATCACCAATCGCTTTGTCCGGAGTGTTTGCGCTCACACCGACCGCACCGCCGTTGGCGCGCTGTTCGGAAGAGTTGGTCACGTCCTCAGTGATGGTCTGCGAACGCACGACCTGCCCGTCCGGATCGTATTTCTCCTGGGTGGACGTCGTGGCTTCCGTTTCAATCTCGGCCGAAACGCGAACCACCGCATTGCCCGGTCCGATCACTTGGGCGAGCATCGACTCCACTTTCTTCGAAAGATAATCTTCCACCTGTTCGCGATACTTCATCTGGCTCGACGCGGTGCTGAGCGCCGGATCCTGTTTCAATTCGTCAGACAATACATGGCCGCGGTTGTCGACGACGGCCACCGCATCGGGCACGAGGCCCTGCACGGCGTTGGCCACGAGATTGCGGATGGCGTTCACCTGTTCCGTTTCGAGATGGGCACCACCAACGTCCACGAAAACGGAAGCCGACGGTTTGACACCCTGCTCGGTGAGCAAGAGACGGTTTTCCGGCTGAACGATCATCACGCGCGCGGCACGAACGCCCTGCAGTTGCGTGATCGTGCGGGCGAGTTCGCCCTGGATCGCGCGAAGATAATTCGTGCGCTGCACGAAATCCGAAAGACCGAATTGACCCTTGTCGAAAATTTCAAAACCGACTCCGTCCCCGCTGGGGATGCCTTTCGAGGCGAGATCCATGCGGAGTTTGTAAACCTGGTCGGACGGCACCATCACCGCCGAACCACCCGAGGTGATCTGGTGTGGAATGTTGAGTGTCTGCAACTGGCTGATGACGGCCGCGGCGTCCTTCTCGCTCATGCGCGCGTAGAGCAATTGATAGTCCGGACGGCGCGACCACAGCACCACCGCGATCAGCCCGCCGAGCACCGCCACGGAGGCGACGATGAGCGAGACGCGTTGATTGAGGCCGAGTTCGCGCCAGAGCGAAACGAGGGATTTGGCAAAATTGTTCATTTAGAAAGTCGCAAATGGTTCACGCCTGCATGCGCATGAGCTCCTGGTAGGAGTCGATGAGCTTGTTGCGCACTTCAACCATCAGGGAAAGTGAAACGCCCGCCTCCTGCATCGCGATGACGCTCTGGTGCAGCTGGTCGGAGTCGCCGAGCAGGACCTTCTGGGTCACCGCATTGGCATTGGCCTGCTTCGCATCGACCGATGCGACCAAACCGTCGAGCATCTTGCCGAAACCTTCCGTCGGCGTGGAACCCGCCGCGCCCAGATGCACCGTTGGCAGCTTGGGCAATGGCGCGTCGAGCTTCGTGAGCGGCGAAGCGCCGGAAAGGAGTGACGAAATGGGGCCAAGGGGTGCCATGGGATTAAATCAAGGAATGCGGGAAAATTATTTCCCGATATCCAAGGTGCGCATCGCCATCTGGCGGGCGTTTTTAACCACCGACAAATTCGCTTCGTACGTCCGCGAGGCGGTGATCAGGTCGACCATTTCCTGGGAAAGATTCACGTTCGGCATGGTCACCATGCCATCGGGGCCGGCGTCGGGATGCTGGGGATTATAAACCTGCTGGCCGGGCGTGTGATCGGTCGTGACTTGCGCCACGCGTACACTTTGCAGAGACGAACCTTCCGGGCCCTGACTGCGCAGCAACTCCGTTTCGAACGAAACCACCTGGCGTTGATAAGGACCACCAGCTGCCGTGCGCGTCGTCTGCGCGTTCGCAATATTCTGGGCGACCACATCGAGCCGGGTTTTTTGCGCCGTCAAGGCGCTGGCGCTCACATCAATTCCAGAGATAAGATTCATGGGGCTTGGGGATTAAGCAGCGATCAGGACGAACGACCGGTGATGGCCATTTTCAACTGTTTGATGTTAAAGGTGACTACTTCCGTGAGATATTGGTGATCCACCATGTTGCGATTCATCGCCAACAACTCCTTCTCTATATCCACCGAGTTGCCGTCGGGACGAACTGAACGGGCATTAGGATCGTCGGCCAAATGCGGGGTAAGTGAATCTGAAGCCGTGGCTAGATCGCCCGACTGGACCTGAGCTTTCAACTGCTCCGCGAAATCAGGGGAGACGTCGATCCGGTGATAGCCGGGCGTCTCCGCATTCGCGATGTTCGAGGCGATCGCCTGCTGACGGACTACGTCGGAGTCCAGAAGCTTTCTGGCCAAAACGTAGGTGTCAGACTGGAAGATGGGGTCGACCATTTGCCCTCTTAATGCAACGTGCATGCCAGTAAAGCTGATCGCGTTGTAAGCCGCTCCATCGAAGTCATATAAAACTTTCAAAAGCGCATTATCCGGCCGGCTCCCATCGGCTCGATTTATAAAGGACGGATTACCGGGCAATTTTTGCCGTCGTCCGATTCAGATTTAGCATAACCGCTACACTTGCGCCAAATTGCGCCGATAAAAAGACACATCCCATGAGGGAAAACGAATTCGAATTTATTCGCGGTCTTGTTTACGAACACAGCCGCATCAATCTAAGTCCGGACAAGCGCGAGTTGGTCTCAGCTCGGCTCGGCAAGCGGCTGCGCGCCACTAATCTCGCCTCGGTCACCGACTATTGCCAGTTACTGAAATCCGAAAACGACGGCGACGAGCTGGCTCATTTGATTGATGCCATCTCGACCAATCACACGTTCTTTTTCCGCGAAATCGCGCATTTCGATTTTCTGAGCAAAGTGATCCTGCCGGAAATGAAAGCCCGCGCCTCCCAGGAACAGTGGAAGCAATTCAACGTCTGGAGCGCCGCCTGTTCCTCCGGCGAAGAACCCTATTCCATCGCGATGCTGCTCGACGAAACCATCGGCGATACGTGGCGATGGCGAATCGAGGCCACCGACATTTCCAACCGCATTCTGGATAAAGCCCGGGCGGGAGTATATCGCGACGACACCGTGGGCAAACTCGAAGCGGGACGCATCCGAAATCATTTCCAAAA
>JAYVMJ010000524.1:0-4803 GCA_043759025.1 Verrucomicrobiota bacterium
GGTGAACTCCGCGCAGCTGGGGCAATCAATATTTACCCAGCACTCGACGCGCTCACGCCGGTTTTATTGCGCTGACTTAAACCAGAGTCCCCGTCGCCCCCAGGACGAGCGACGGCACCCATTCGACCGATCCAGTCCGATCCGACGGATACCAATCCAAGTTCGCCCTTGACCACGTGTATTAGCGAACTAATACAGCATGCAGCCGCTCGCCCATGACGCCACTGCTCACCATCGATCACCACAACGGCGTCCCCGCCTACCGGCAGATCATGGATCAGATCAAACTCCAGATCGCCACCGGGATTCTCCCGGCCGGCACCGAGATGATGTCCACGCGCGGTCTCTCCGAGCGAATTTCGCTGAATCCCATGACGATCAGCAAAGCGTACAGCTTGCTGGAGCGCGAAGGCGTGCTCGAACGCCGCCGGGGCCAAACCCTCATGGTTCGCGCGGGCACGCCCGCTGAGCGGCAGACCAACAAACTGGATCCCATGCGTCAGCAACTCCTCGCCGCCGCCCACATGGCGCGCCAGCTCGGCATCTCCCGCGAGCAAGCCCTTAAACTTTTCCGCGAAGCCTTTGAATCCACCAATCCATGACAACCACCGCCACCTCCCTCGCCCCGCTCGTCGTTGAAAATCTCACCAAGGCCTACTCGAAGCACGTCGCCCTCAATTCCATTAATCTGGAAATCACCGCCGGTCACGTCGTGGGCCTGCTCGGCCGCAACGGCGCCGGCAAGACCACGCTGCTTCAACTCGCCGCCGGACTCCTTCTGCCCACGTCCGGCACGTGCCGGACCCTCGGCCAGCTCTCGGACAAACTCGACACGCCGGAACTGTCGCGCCTCGGGCTCGTGCTGCAGGAAGGCAAGTTCATCGAATGGATGACCGCCGCCCAACACCTGGAATTCACCGCCTCGTTTTATCCCAAATGGGATCATGATCTTCAAAAACGCGTAACGGAAATTCTGGAACTGCCGCTCGATAAAAAAATCGCCCACCTCAGCACCGGTGACCGGCAGAAAGTTGGTATTCTCCTCGGCGTATGTCACCGACCCGAGCTGCTTCTGCTGGATGAACCGATCAGCTCTCTCGATCCCATCGCCCGCTCCAGCATGCTCGATGTGCTGTTGGAGCTCCTCCGCGACGACGGCTGCACGGTGCTCATCTCTTCCCACATCCTCAATGACGTGGAAAAGATCCTCGACTGGGTCGTCGCGCTCGACGCCGGCCGGGTGACCGAAAATGCGGCCTTCGACGAATTGCAGGAAAGCTTCGCCGAGTGGACGATCACCGCCGGGGCGCGCCCACTGCCCGCGAAATTCACGGAGCCCTCCTTCCTCGCTCAACAAGGAAACGAACGGCTCGCCCGCCTCATCGTCCGGACGAATGCCCCGGATGCCGCGGCGCAATTCGCCGCAGCGCACGGCGTAGAGCTCACGCGACGTCCGCTCAACCTTGAGGAAATGTTTCCCTTCCTCATTGGCCAAAATAAATCCCTCCGATGAACCTGCGCGTCTATCTCAGGTTATTCCGTCCGGTTTCTTCGCTAACGTTCACCGCCATTTATACGGTGATCGCGCGCGCTGAAGGCGCCTTGTTTCATTTGGATACTCCCACCGCGTGGTTTCTCGCTTTTGCCGTGGCCCTGCCGCTCCTCCTCGGCTTTTCTCTGGCCGGCGCCGCGCACGAACCCATGCATCGCAGCTTCATCCTCCTGCTGCCGAATTCCACGCGGATCCTTCAACGAGCGACCGTCGCGGCCTTGTTGGTCTTTGGCGTATTCGCCACTCTCGCCGCCGCCTTGGCCAATCCCGCAGTCCCGCCGCCGGCCACCTTCGGACTGACGTGCGCGCTGCTCGCGTTACCGTGCATCGATCGTCACCAACATGCCTACGGTATGGCCGGAATGCTGGTCGGCCTCGCCGCGTGGATCGTGATGAATTTCTTCATCGGCGAAGACTTGCCCGTCGCCATGGCCGCCGCACCGTGGACGTTTTGCGTGGGCGGAATGGCGATCGCCGCAGCCGCCATCGCCGTTGGATTTTCCCGCAAGCACCTGCGTGAGCGCGTCCAATTCTATTTCTCAGCAACACCGGGTTCTTTCGTGTCAGTTTTTGACCGGCAGACGATCGCACGCCAGCGCCAGGAGTATCTGTTAAGTCGCGAACGCCGGGGCTCCCGGACAATGAAGCGTGGTCGCGACTGGCCCGTGCGTTCCGTCGGCGCTTCGACCGCCGAATGGATGCGGGTACTGCTCCACGGCTTCTGGGGTCGCCGCCGCAACGGCAGTCTCTCCCGATCCACCCTCTATTTTACCGGGATGTTCGCGCTCTATGCTTTCGGGATGCCTTTTTTATTCCGCTTACTCGACCACCTGATCCATGAATCGACCGTGGCTCCAAGCTACTGGGAGACACTCGCTCAGTTTACGGGCCCACTCTCCAAGCCGGGCCACAAACCATCCATGGCAATGATGTCCATGATGGCACCGCTGTTGCAGCCCGGTTTCGCAGCGCTCTACGCCGTTTCAATTATCCGGCCTCAACTACCCTATCCCATCTCCCGGCACCGAATCGCGCGCACCGTATTCGGTCTCTCACTGCTGCAATTGAGCGTAGCGCTCCTGATCCCCGGTTCTGTTTTATTTCTCGTCTCACTCCTCGGTCAGTTTCTTTCCGGCCGGATCGCCGCTGACTACGGACTAGATAGCGTCGTTGGCATCGATCTGTTGCTCGCCATTGGGTTGCCGCTACTCTCATGCAGCGGAACGTTCAAGTATTCGGCCGTGCGCTTTTTATGGGCCATACTCCTTGGTGGCACGATGGCAGCGGCGTCGTTTCTCCGCGACGATTGGATTCCCGTCGCGCTCACCGCTCCCGGGCTGTTAATCGCGATTTCGTCCAGTGGGGGCGCGATCGGACTGCTTTGGCTAAGCCTGCAGCGCGAATACCGCGTCCGCGATTTCCTCTTCGAGCCCGGCCCGCTCGGAAGCGCGCCGGTATAAATTCCAGTTTTTCAGTTCTCCCTTTGACCATGAACGCACGAGCTCATCCGCCCCGACATACCGGCCTCACTTTGAACGGAGCCCAAAAGGCGCCCGCCGGCTTCCTTCCGTCAAGCTGTCACTCGTTCTTGCCCAGCTACCTCCGTTTTCTGCGACCGCTGCGCTCTCTATTTGTAATCTCGATTGTCACCTTTTCTTCCCGCGGTTTGTTCGAGGTGCTCTGGCATTATGATTCGGCGCACGCCACTGTCCTGGCGCTGATCTTCTTTTTGTCTTTCCCGCTGGGCGATGTCATCGCCGGAACCGTGCATGAACCGATGCATCGCCCCTTCATCCTTCTCCTCCCCGGGGGTCTGCGCCAGCTGCGCCGCGCCACCGTAGTCGCGATCATCGTCGCCGCTTTAGCGGTGACGTGCGTCGTATCGCTCACCGACGCAGGCATCCCGCGATTCGCGATTTTCGGTCTCGTCATCGGATTGATTGCGCTCCCGTGCATCAACCGACATCGTGGGATGAGGAGTCGGGAACGATACGTATCGGCCCTTTGCCGCGGCACAATTCTCGGGATCGCCGCCTGTGGCACACTGCCCTCAGCCCTGAGCGCGGCACCTTGGGCCTTCCTGGTTGGAGGCAGCGCGATCGCCACTGCCAGTGTCGCCTGGGGGTTTTCACGCCGCCACTTAAGGGAGCGAAGCACCACTCCATTCGTATCGCTGCAAACACTGGTGTGTTCCTACGCGTTTCAGTCTGCCATGTCTGCTGGACGCAGCGAGGAGCTGTCGGGGAAAAATGTATTCCACAGCTCTGCTTGGAAAATCCGGGCGGTAGGTTCGTCCACTTTCGCGTGGATGCAAGTGGTCTGGCATGCGCTCTCCGGTTCGTCCAAAAGTAACAGCTTGCTCAAAATCCCCCTGTTCTTTTTCGGACTTTCGGTGCTGGGCGGGGCTGGCTTGGCGGCCGTCGTTTCGTCGCTGAATTTCTTCACCAATCACCCCGGCGCGACCGATTACTGGGAAATTCTCGCGTGCTTTGCCGTAAGCAAAACCGACGCTCAGGCGATGGGACTGCCGTATCACCTGCCAGGCGACCTGTCGCAGATCGTCATCACATTCCAACTCGTGCTGTCCTTGGGCATTCTGCGGCGTGCGATGAAGCCTCCAGTCGCCCTTCCCATTTCACGCGCCCGCATGGCGCGGGTCACCTTCGGACTGAACGCCATCCAGATGCTGATCGCGCTGGCTACCCCCACCGCAGCTATTTTTTCCCTCTCCCTGATCGGTCAGATCGTTTCCGGGCAGCTCTTGCCCGCCTTCGGACTGCTTAATCTGATGCCGACCACGCTGCTGCTCGCAATCGTCTCTCCACTGGTCGCGCTCACCCCTACGTTTCGCCGGCGAATCGCCAGCTCATTTTGGATTCTCACCGTTTGGATCCTTATTTTCGGCGTCAGCGGCGCGCACAGCGCATGGGGTCCGCATGTCCTGACTTGGCCCGGCCTCCTCATTGCCAGTCTCCTCATTGCCGCAAATGTCGGATTGCTCCGGCACCGACTAACCCGTCATTTTGCGACTTGCGACCTCACCTTCGAACGCACCGTTTTTACCCGGTAGCCACCTTTCACCCCAGACTCTGTGCACGCTCAGCCAGATGTATCCCTCATTTTTGTTCGTCACTAAAATCCCACAAAACCAACCACAGCCGTCCCACAGCGACGGATGGTTTCGGGGGGAGAAAGGCGGCGCGGTTGATTGATTTTTGCTTACCTGCCAGAAGGCAGGGGTGAAAAAAAAG
>JAYVMJ010000525.1:0-6710 GCA_043759025.1 Verrucomicrobiota bacterium
CCCACCCTTCGTTTTAAACGCACCATTTTCCCCATGAGCCTATCCATCAAACCCGCCAAATCCGTCGCTTTCGATCAGCTTTCACTGGGCGAAGTCATGCTTCGCCTCGATCCGGGCGAAGGCCGCATCCGCACCGCCCGCGAGTTCAAAGCGTGGGAAGGTGGCGGCGAATACAACACCTCCCGCGGTCTCCGCAAATGTTTCGGTTACAAAACCGCCGTTGTCTCCGCTTTCGTGGATAACGAAATCGGCCACCTCATCGAGGACTTCATCATGCAGGGCGGCGTCGCCACGGATTTCATCCAATGGCGCGAAGACGACGGCATCGGTCGCACTGTGCGCAACGGCCTGAATTTCACCGAACGCGGCTTCGGTGTGCGCGGCGCCGTCGGCAATCCCGACCGCGGCAACACTGCCGCCTCGCAACTCAAACCCGGCGACATCGACTGGGACCACATTTTCGGCAAGCTCGGCGTGCGTTGGTTTCACACCGGTGGCATTTTCGCCGCGCTCTCCGCTTCCACCGCCGAACTCACCGTCGAAGCAGTGAAGGCCGCCAATAAACACGGCACGATCGTCTCCTACGACTTGAACTACCGCCCGTCGCTCTGGAAAACCATCGGCGGGCTCAAGAAAGCTCGGGAGGTTAATCGCGAGATCGCCAGGTATGTCGACGTGATGATCGGCAATGAAGAGGATTTCACCGCGTCACTCGGCTTCGAGGTCAAGGGCGCGGACGAACATATTTCGCACATCGAGACCGACGCGTTCAAGGCGATGATCGAAACCGCCGTGAAAGAATTCAAAAACTTCAAGGTCGCCGCCACCACGCTGCGCCGCGTGATCACGGCCACGAAAAACGACTGGAGCGCGATCCTCTGGCACGACGGCCAATTCTTCGAAAGCCGCAAATATGACGGCCTCGAAATCCTCGATCGCGTCGGCGGCGGCGATAGTTTCGCGAGCGGCGTGCAATTCGGATTCATGGAATTCAACGATGCGAAGAAAGCCGTCGAATACGGTGCCGCCCACGGCGCGCTCGCCTCGACAACTCCCGGCGACACGTCAATGGCCACGCGCAAGGAAGTGGAAAAACAAATCTCCGGCGGCGGCGCGCGGGTGGTGCGTTAATCCGTCCAGCCTTCCTCTTCTCCTCTCCAACCCGGGCCGCACCGCCCGGGCTTTTTTATTTTCGCGGAACTGGAAGCATACCGAATAAACCTCAAGGCTCCTTTGCTTCAGGAGCGAGACCAGCGGCTTGGGCCGGCACCTCGCCGAGGATTTTTAATTCCCGCAACCTGACATCGGTCCCCAGCGGTTTGCGCAACAATCCATTGGTTCGCTGTCCGAAGTACCGCGAAGCAGACTGCGCCATCGAGGCGAGTTGTTGGTCAAAGGCATTACCACGTTGCAGAACACTGAAGCGGGTTTCCCAAAGCAGTTTATGTTTCTTTTCCTTGGCCATCAGCTGAAAATCGTAAGCCATGAGAACAACGAAATATCGATTTTCCTCGATCTCACTGATCAGGTCGTTCCACCGCGTTTTCATCGGTCCCGCCTGCCATTCCTTCACTTCATCCAAGGCATAATTATAGCCCAGCATGCCCGCATTCACCATATTGGCGCGATCACGCATGCGATTTTCCAACATCACCATCGCCAGGGCGGCATCATCAAACCCTTGGGTCGTTCCGCCCTTGCCCAAGTCAGCTTTAAGATCGCGCGATTGCCCAGTCCCAAAGTTTTTCGGCATTTGACTGGCTTGCAAGTTTTCGTAACCAACCGAATAAGCCGAACCTTCCGTCCCTGTAGTCGTGCCCCAGTAAAGCATGATCAACAACTTGGTCTTGGCTGAATCGCGCGCCGGGACATAATTCTGTGCGAGAAGGGGTCGGGCGACGAGGCGAGCCACATCGTAGAAATTCAGGTTTCTTTCCGATGAATCCCTCACCGAGCCCGCCCATAACCCACCTTCGCCAAAAGTATATGCTTCCGGCTCAAAAATCCCGTCCGCTTGCTTTGGGCGGATATAATCAGGACTTACCCGTGAAACCACGGTCAGGGTGGCAGAGTCTTCGGCGGAGGCGAAAATCGTGGCCGCATTCAATAATAGCAGGCACCAAATCAATTGAAATAGCGGAGAACCTACCCCCCGCGCCACTGCCATCACCGTCGGATTATTTTTCATTTGTGCAAAAGTTGTTTAACGACGTTGCCAGCGACCCGCATAAGGGGAACCGAACACCGCCGGTAGGCGAACTTCGACTTGGTCACTCATTATGATTTTTGCGTTTTCGAATCCCGAGACGCAGTGGACAAAGCTTGTTCATCAATTGCACTCCACCGAGCTTGCCGCGAAGAAATATTCCAATCGCCATCATTCGCCGCCGCGATCAGCGACTGGAAGTTAAAGGAAAATCCCCGTGATCAGCCAGCATTGCTTCTTCCCGGCACCCTTCACCGCGGATCTCAAACGGAATTGGGCATTGAACTTTTCGTGGCATCGGCAAGCACTAGCCATGAGATGTCCGACGACCCTGCGCTTCCCCCTGGCTGCGAGATTCTCCTGCTTGAGGATGATGCGCCCTTCCGTAAACGCCTCGCGGCTTACCTGCGGAACTGTGGCGCCGAGATAACGGAAGCGGGGCGAATCGAAGAGGCCCGCCGCCTGCTGTCCACCGTGCCGTTTGAACTCGCCTTGGTCGACCTGCACCTGCCCGACGGGAGCGTGTTGGACTTGCTGCGCGAAAACGCGTTCTCGGAAAATACGAGTGTGGTCGTGATGACGGCGTTCGGAGGCATCAAGGAAGCCGTCGAAGCGATCCGACTCGGCGCCGGCGATTATCTCAGCAAACCCTTCGAGCCGGATGAACTGCCCATCGCGTTTCAGCGCAGCCGATGCCTGCGCCGTGTCGCCCGGCGCGAGGAGTATCACTCCAGAAAAAGCCGGGGAGAAGCTGAGCAGTTGTTTTTCGGTCAATGTCTCGCGCCCCTGCGCATGCAACTGGATACGATTATTGCGACCGAACGCCGCTTGGTGCGGCGACTGCCGGCAGTGCTGATCGAAGGCGAGACCGGAACCGGGAAAAGCGTGCTCGCGCGCTGGTTGCATCAGGCAGGTTCCCGGTCGGAGCAGGCGTTCATTACGATCAATTGCGCCGCCCTACCCGATACACTCGCGGAATCCGAATTGTTCGGCCACGAACGCGGCGCCTTCACCGACGCCAAGCGCGCCCGCATCGGGCTCTTTGAAGCCGCCGACGGGGGCACCCTCTTCCTCGATGAAATCGGTACGCTCTCACCGGCCACCCAAGCCAAGGTGCTCACCACCCTCGATGGCGGCACCATTCGGCGGCTCGGTGGCAACCGGGAAATCCCGGTCGATGTCCGCCTCATTACCGCCAGCAACCGTCCGCTGCAGACACTCGTACAGGCGAACACGTTTCGCGAAGACCTCTATCATCGCCTCAATCTTCTTCGCTTCAATCTGCCGCCGCTCCGTGAACGGGCAACCGATCTCGTCCCGCTTGCACGCCATCTTTTGGGCGAGATCGCACTGCGTCACCGACTGAAAGGCCTGTCGATCACCCCCGAAGGTGAGGCTCGACTGCTCGCGCAGTCGTGGCCGGGCAATGTGCGCGAACTGGCTCACGAAATCGAACGCGCCGTGATCTTCAGCACCGGCGGGCCTTTGAATTTTGCCGCGCTGGGCGGACCGAGTGAACCGCCGGCCAACCCCTGGCGCAATCCGGCGTGGCGAATGCCCAAGGAAGGTTTCTCGCTCGACGCCACGGTGGACGAATTAATCGCCGAGGCTCTGCGCGAGACCGACAACAATGTTTCCGCCGCAGCGCGTCAGCTGGGAGTTACGCGCGATTTTATCCGCTACCGTTTGTCCGGCGAAAAATCCAGTTCCTGAAATAGACCGGAGGCGGGGATATTCACCCAACGCCCAGGATCAACGCAGGCAAAAAAGGGTGTAAGGGCCCAAGCTCGGGCACTGCCGAAATTCGCACTTTTCGTTCGTTCTTTTTAATCACCTCCTGAACAAGGTATTGGCGAGACACATCGGACTTGGCACATAACCGGCAAGGAAAGGAGGAGCCCCAAATGCATCACCGCCAGCGTGACGCCTTCCCATGAAAAGAATATCCTTTGCCCCTTTCGCTTTCTCTTCACCGCAAGGAGTCATGGTTGGGAATAGGCCGGTCATTTTCTGCGCTCTGAAAAAAACCGCCGGTCTGTCGTTTTGCTGCAGCCTAGCTCTTATGATCGCGCCCACCGTTCGCGCGGCGTCCGATGGAGAGATCACCGCCGTATCCTCCAGGGTAAGCGACGACTACGTTCGCACAAAACTGCAGGACAAATCCTTCCCAGCCGAAACTTATGCTTTTGGCCAGGGCGGATATTGGGCCGGTCCCGCCCAAGACGACACCATTGATAATCTTAAATTTATCGACGTCGCCCACACCATCGCGGGTCCGCTGGCCCGCCAAAACTATCTGCCAGCCACGAATCCAAACCAGACCAAACTGCTGATCATGGTTTATTGGGGCACGACCACCGGTATCGGGGCTGCCTCCAGCTCGGTGGCATATCAGAACGCACAAGCAAGTAATCGATCCGGCACCCCCAACGAGCAGGAAAGCGCCATGCTGATGATCGCCCTGGAAAATCGCCGGCGCGATCAGGCCAATCTTAAAAACGCGCAGATGCTGGGCTACGATTCGGAGGGCTTGATTGGCACCGATTACGGCCGGCAGATGCTGACCACCGCGCGCCATCTCAAAGTGGAGGATTTGACCGGCGAAATAGAGGACAACCGCTATTTTGTGGTGCTGATGGCCTATGATTTCCAGTTACTGCGAAAAGAGAAGAAGCACAAATTACTCTGGGAAACGCGCTTCAGCATCCGGGAAAATCGCAATGACTTCGGCAAAACGCTGTCTGAGATGGCGCAGTACGCCTCGCGCTATTTCGGCCAGGACAGCCATGGTCTGATTCGCAAACCGATTGAGCACGTCGACCTCGGGGAACTGAAGATCCTCGGAGTCGAGCCCGAGAAACAGCCTTCAAAAGCAAAAAACTGAACTCTCTTTTCCTTAGGCTCCGATTGAAATGATCTCACGATGGAACTCTTGTCCCAAACGATAATGATTTTCCGCCAGCTGCCAAAGCCCGCCGCCCTGCTGTTTTGCTGCGGCACACTTCTCCTCCCCCGCGCCGCCGCGGGTGATATCACGGCAGTATCCTCACGGGTGAGCGACGGCTATGCCCGAACCAAACTGGCCGATGGATCGTTCCAGCCCGAAACCTATGCTTTTGGCGAGGGTGGCCATTTAAGCGGTTCCACCGCCGACGAGACGATCGACAAGCTGAAATTCATCGAGGTGGCCCGAACCATCACCGGCCCGCTTGCTGGACAACAGTACCTGCCGGCCAAAGATCCCAAGCAAACCAAGCTGCTGATCATGGTTTACTGGGGCACGACCACAGGCTCGGCCGAAGATCCCACTCTGCCCAACACAAATGATGTGGAAATGAAGCTGATGTTTAGATCGCAGCGCGATCATGCCGACGTGCGAAATGCCCGGCTATTGGGTTACGACGCGGAGGATATTATTGGAACGGATTATGGCCGGGGCCTGCTTCTCACCGCACTCCATCGCAAGACAGAGGATTTGCTCGATGAAATCGAGGACAACCGTTATTTCGTAGTACTGATGGCGTACGACTTCCAACTGCTGTGGAAGGAAAAGAAGCACAAACTGCTTTGGGAAACGCGTTTCAGCATTCGCGAAAATCGAAATGACTTCGGCAAAGTACTGCCCGACATGGCGCAATTCGCGTCGCGGTATTTCGGTCGCGACACTCACGGATTGGTCCGCAAGCCGCTCAAAGAAAATGTCAACCTGGGCGAGTTGAAGATCCTCGGGGTCGAACCAAACGGGAAGTAAACAAATAAAGAGCGCCCAATCCTTCGCCTCTGCACCATCCCATGCATCCCGCACTTCATAAAAAACGGTTCTTACCTTGGTGGTGGCCAATCAGTCGATGGCTTCTTTGCCGTGGTGTACTAGCGTGGTGTCCAATCCTCTTACCCGCTGCGGTGACAACTGAGGCCACCGCTACTTTTTCGAGAGTGAGCGACGATTATGTCCGGATCAAACTGCGCGATGGCTCGTTCGAGCCGGAAATGTACGCCTTCGCCGAGGGAGGGATCTGGCGCGGCGCGGGGCCCGACGCCTCGATCGACGAACTCTCTTTCACCAAGGTGGCCCACACGCTCGCCATTGCCTTGGAGCAGCAAAACTATCTTCCCGCCCGGGATCCGGATCGGACAAAATTATTAATCATGGTCTACCGGGGAACAACGACTGGCAGCTTTGAGCACTACACCCACTGGGATGAACTCGAAGGTCGCGCCTTCGACCTGCTCGATGCCCGGACGGCACCGCTTTTGGGCTACGATTCCGCCCTGACGGCAACCCAAGGCCTTGAATTTACCGCCCTGCGCCTCCGCAGGCAGGAACTGCTCGATGAAATCGAACACAACCGCTATTTCGTCGTGCTGATGGCCTATGACTTCCAACTTCTGTGGAAACACAAGCAGCACAAACTGCTTTGGGAAACCCGCTTCAGCATCAGCGAACAGCGCAATGAATTCGACCGGCAACTGGCGACGATGGCGCAGGAGGCGTCTAAATATT
>JAYVMJ010000526.1:0-5079 GCA_043759025.1 Verrucomicrobiota bacterium
TCCGCAACAACGAAACCGGATAATGCCCCTCGGTGTGCAGCCACGCGCCCCGCAGGACCAGCACGTCCATCCATCCATCGTTGTTGTAATCGCATTGAATCAAATTAAGCCCGCCAACCTCACCAATCAGCCAGGCTTTTTCCGTGCGCTCAGTAAAGGTGCCGTCGCCATTGTTATGAAAAAGGCGCAGTTGGTCGTTCAGGCCCCAGCCTGACACCATGATGTCGATGAAGCCGTCGTTGTCGAAATCCTCTGCAATCACCCCGCCGGCGAGTCCTTCGAAATCCAAACCCACCCGGCCCGCCACATCGGGAAATCGTTTGATGTCGTAATCGGAAGCGAAATGCTTCGGGTCGATCACCCATTGGGGCGGAACTTTTGCCGGATATTCCCCGAGTGTCATGTAAGCAATGTTCAGCAGCCAGCGGGCGCGCAAATCACCGGGAAATTTTTCGAGCAGCCGGGTGAGAACCGTCACCGCCCCGCGGGATCCACGCTGGATTTGATGCACCCCGCTGCCTTCAATCGGAAAGAGACAGGAATCCGCATTGTGATTGAGGAGACAGTTTTCCTGCTCCCCCATCCGAAGATAACACAGCGCCCGCAGGTTGAGCAGATCGGGCAGAATATGCCCATCCTCGACTGGCAGGTTATTCTCCCGCATCAGGCGCTCGACGGTCTCGTTTTCCTTGAGCGCATCTTCCGGATAGCCGGCATTGAGCAACTGCTGGGCAAGTTGGAGTCGGAGAAAAATGAGTTTCTGGGGATCGGTTTCCTTCGCCAGGGAAGTTTTAAGCAACGCCACTTGCTCCGTCGAACGATACGGATTTCGCGTCGGGTCGGACTCCTGGGCAATCTGCTGCAAGAGCGCGGCCATCCGGCGCGTACTCTCTGGTTCCTTGAGCAAATCGGCGGCAATTCGTGCCGCTTGCTCCGGAGTGGGAGTTGCTCCGGGTGCGCATATTTCCAAATTCAACGGAACTGCACCCGATAGCCGGTTTCCGCCGGTCACCCCAATCGCGAGCGACACCAAAACCCACCGCGCTGAGCGCACGATTTTTCCATAGGAGGAAAGAGTCGCGGAAAAGGACTTGGAGGAAATCGGCATGTTTCGGCCAATCCTACCCAGGGACGCGACCGACGAAATCACGCCGGGACTAAGTGCTGGAATTTCGTGGCCTCGCGGGGTAAAGCCAAGGCGAAGCGGCACCGCTAGCTCGCTTCCCAGCGAGAACAACCCACACTCAAAGGGTCGGTCGTTCTTGCGGGGCAAATTTTTCCAAGGCATCGCGTAGATGCCGACTGAGTGGCAGGCGCCGGCCGTTTTGCAGCACCACAACATAATCCCCATGACTGCCAGGCTGTAATTCCCTCACCTCGACCGTCCGTACAATTGCAGAGCGGTTCACGCGCACAAAACCGGAGGATCCGAGACGTTGCTCCATCGCCGAAAGCGTATCGTACAATGCCAGCTGACTGTCATCGCTGAGATGCAGGATGGAGTTGTTGTTGGCTGCTTCCACCCAGACGATTTCGTCCGGCCGGAGAAACACCACGCGTCCTCCGCTCTTAAACGCAAACCGCTCGTTGTTTCTCGCCTGAACGCCGGCCAGCAAACTTTCCACTCGCGAGCCTAAATTCCCTTCGCGTCGAATGCGGACTTGATCGATCGCCCGACGCATCGCCAGCTGGAAACGCGCCTGAACGAATGGTTTCAACAAATAATCAACAGCCCGCACCCCAAACGCCTCCAAAGCATAATGGTCGTGCGCGGTCACAAAAATGATCACCGGAGGCTGCTCTGCGGGAAATTCCGCGGCCACCTGCAGGCCATTGATCCCGGGCATTTGTACATCAAGCAGTACGATATCCGGCTGTTCCCGGCGAATCGCTGCCATTGCTTCGGAGCCATTCGCGCATTCGCCAACAATCTCAATCGCCGTTTCCTGAACCAAAAAAGAGCGCAAACGATCACGGGCAAGAACCTCATCATCTACCATCAACAGGCGCAATTTCGTCATGAATAGTGGTGATCAATCCCGATTGGGTTAGCCTTAAAAATACCCTGGCCCCGGAAGATGCCATCACCCACCGGGGCCAAACCCTAATCGACTGGAGTGAAGACAGGCCTTCTTTTTATCCTCAGTAAATGCTTCTGGGGCCAGTTGCTGGCAGAAAGGGATGAATTGCCAGAATACGGCGTATGCGCGCCGCAGGCGCCATTTCCCTTAACCTTCACCCGTAAACCGGTCCAATTTTCCTCTTAAATTACGACTCAAAGGCAGCTTCGTTCCGTCGCGCAATAATACCGTGTAATCGCCATGCATGGCCGGCTGCAGTTCCTTGATCTGATCGAGGTGCACGATGGCCGAACGATTCACCCGGGCAAAACTGCTTGAACCCAGGCGCGCTTCCAAAGCCGACATTGTTTCGCGCAACATCAGACGTCCGGTTACCAGATGGAGAACCGCGTAATTATCCGCCGCTTCCACCCAGATGATTTCCTCCGACTTCAAAAACACGAGCCGGCCATCGGCCTTCACTGTCAGTCGCTCGTTCTTTTTCGCCGGCGCGGTGGCTTCCGCGATCACACTTTCCAGTTTCTTTCCAAGATCGCCGGCCTGCCTGGCGCGCAAATATTCCTGCGCCCGGCGCAACGCCGTTTGAAATCGTTCACGATCGAACGGCTTCAATAAATAATCCACCGCCTGAACCTCGAACGCATCGAGCGCGAATTGCTCATACGCCGTGGCAAAGATCACCACCGGTCGATTGTCTTCGGGGATTTCCGCCAGCACCTGCAATCCATCGCACCCCGGCATTTGCATATCGAGAAAGATCAGGTCGATGGGCCTGGCCTTGATCGTGGTGATCGCATCGATGCCATTGCCGCACTCGCCGACGATTTCCACCAAGGCCTCGCCCATCAACATGCCGCGCAGCCGTTCGCGGGCCAGCGGTTCATCATCGACGATCAGGACTCGAAGTTTGCTCGCGGGATCAGGCATCGGGAATTGTCACCCGCACAACTAGCCCGCCATCGGGATGGTTGGCCAGCTCGAAGCGATGGCGCGCCCCGTAAAGTTCCTGCAGGCGCGCGCGGGTGTTGCCCACGCCAATGCCCTCGCGCGTGAATCCGCCAGGAGGCTGGCCAGCCCCATTGTCGCGAACCGTCAGTTCGATAAAACCCGGCGTGCGCCGCGCACTGAGCACCAGCTGACCCGCGCGGGCGTGCGGCTCGATGCCATGGCGAATGGCGTTTTCCACCAAGGGTTGGAGAATGAGGCTGGGCACGTCGGCATTGAGGGCCGTCGAATCGATTTCGAATCTCACCGTCAACCGGTCGCGAAAGCGGATGCGTTCGATCTCCAGGTATTTTTCAATGAAGGAAATTTCCTCGCTCAATCGCGTGAGTTGCTGGCCAGGGTGACTCATCGTGATCCGCAACAACTCACCGAGGCGCACAAGCATTTTGTCCGCCGCATGCACGTCGCTGTGCATCAGCGATGCGATGCCATTCAGCGTGTTGAACAGAAAGTGCGGCTTCAACTGCCGCAGCAACGCCTGCAGCCGCGCCTCCGCAAGATGCTTTTCCAGCTCCAGGTTGCGCACGGTGCGCTCGTGATACTTGCGGTAATAATCGATCGCGTGACTGACGGAAATAATCACGCCGTAGATCAGCAGGTTGAAGGGGAAGGTTTTTACCAGCAGCGGCCGGAAAATCTCCAGGAACGTCACCGGTTCGTGGATGATCAGACTGTGCAACTGCCCGACGAACGCGCGCAGTCCGACGTAGAAAAGTGAAACCACGAGCGCCGCGACGAGATGGATCCCCGCAGCGCGCCAGCGCGAACCGTCCTCGGGCGGAAAGCGCCGCGCAAACGCGAGGACCGGCACCGACAGCACCGCCCACACGTACCAGTCCGCGAGCGAATAACTGATCGCCTGCCCCCAAGTCACCGACCGCCCAAGCAACGTGCTGGAAAGATAAAACTGACTCGCAAACGCCAGCCCGACCAGCGTCCAAAAAGCCCACGCGCCCAGCAAGCGTAGCACCGAACGGGAAAACGGGCGGGGTTCTGACATCGCGTAAAATGGTTTGCGGTGGATCAAGGATAGACAAGCAATACGTGTCCACGCCCTTTCGGGCTTCACCGGTGAGTTTCTCCCTTCCACCTCCCAGCGCCCCACCTGCCCGACGTCCCGCCGGGCCCCAGGAACCCACGGCCATCTCACCGTTGCTGCCCGTCGTGCTGACCTTGGTGATCGCGGCCATCATTCTCAGCGTGACGTTCGCCCGTTTTTTTCCCGCAATCAGCGCGACGGCTCAGCCGCTGCCCGCCGCACGTTTCACCAACATCACCGAGGCGTCGGGTATCCGGTTTGTGCATCATGCTTCGGCGCTGGAATCCCCCACCACCCTCGGCGGCGCAGTGGTCGTGATCGATTACGATCGCGACGGACATCCCGATCTTTTTTTCGTTAACGGTACGGCGTGGCCGTGGGAAGATCGCGGGGCGTGGACCAGCGCGTCAGCGTGCGCGCTTTATCACAACGACGGCACCGGTCACTTCACGAATGTTTCTCAAGCGGCCGGGGTCGACTTAATCATTCAGGGCATGAGCGCCACCGTGGGCGATTACGACAATGACGGCTACCCGGACATCTTCATCACCTGCGTCGGCCCGAATCATCTGTTGCACAACAAAGGCGACGGCACGTTCGAGGACGTCACGCTCGAAGCCGGTGTCGCCGGCGACGAACAGACGTGGAGCACAGGTGCGACGTGGATCGATTACGATGGCGACGGCCTGCTTGATCTCGTCGTCGTTCACTATGCCCGCTGGCCGCAGGAAGTTCCGCTGGCGATGGCTTTCACCATCGCGGACATCGGCCGCTCGTACGGCGCGCCCACCGGATTCGTCAGCGCATTTCCTTCCGTCTATCGCAACCTGGGCCACGGAAAATTCTTCCTCGTCGCCGGATCCGCCGGACTGCGCAACGTGGACGCCCAGACCGGACGCCCGGTGGAAAAAGCGCTGGCGGTCGTGCCGGTGGACGCCAACGGCGATGGAAAAT
>JAYVMJ010000527.1:0-2689 GCA_043759025.1 Verrucomicrobiota bacterium
ATCGAGGTAAGGAACGGCGTGAATTGCTGGATCGAAGACACTCCGCCAGCGTTCGCCACCCGCGTCATCGAATTGATTCGGGACCCAACGAAACGGAGCTCCGTGATCGCGGCCGCCAAACAGCAGGTCGAAAATACCAACTCGATTCCCACGGCGGCCACCCGCTTCTCCCGCTTGCTTGAAAAGACCATCGAAGGGAGGAAGAAAAGCCCGTTCCGCCTGCTTTATGACTTGCGATGGATGAAAATCGGCGTGGCGGGGGGAGCCGAACAGATGACCCATGAACTCGTGGCCGCCATCGCCAGGTTGGACCACCGCAATCGTTACCATCTGCACTGTCCGCGAGCGACTTTTCACGAGTGGGATTTTCCGCCCGAATTTCAGGTCCGCGGAACATTCACGGACACCGCGGAAAAAGATACGGAACGATTGAAAGCCGTCACCGTGAACCGCCTTGCAGAAGGCATGGGGCTGCCCGCCATTTTAACTCCACCCCTGCGGACATTGGGCGCGCTTCACCGGATGGATTTCGATTTGGTTCATTCGATGATTGGATACATCCATCCCGATCTCTCCAGCTTTCCCCATATTGTGACGGCGCTGGACCTTCAGCACATCCATCATCCCGATTTTTTCACGCCCGACGATTGGAAGGTGAGAGACCAGCTCTATCGCGACGCTGCGGCCAAAGCCCGGCACATCATCTGTATCTCAGAGCATACCCGCCAGGACATGCACCGGCACTACGCCGTGCCGCTCGAAAAGATGACGACGGTCTGGCTGATTCCCAGCCGTCAAGTCTGGCGGACGCTCGATGTACCAGTCCGGAATAAATTACTCACTGGTCTGGGAGTAAAAAGCCCCTTCCTCTTCTTTCCAGGCCACTGCTGGCCGCACAAAAATCACACCCGGCTCGTGGAAGCGTTTGCGACGATCCGGACTCAGCTGCCCGAGGACATGAAGCTTGTTTTTACCGGCCGCCCGTTCCCGCCTGATCATCCAGCGAATCTGGCCATCGCAGCCCACGGGCTCGGATCACACGTGATTCACCTGGGTTATCGCTCTCCCCTTGAAATGCAGGCGCTGTTCCAAAGTTGTTTCATGCTGGTGTTTCCCTCCCTCTTTGAAGGCTTTGGAATGCCCGTAGCCGAGGCCATCATTGCCGGGAAGCCAGTCGCCTGTTCCAACGGCACTTCCCTGCCCGAAATCGCCGGGGACGCGGCGCTCACTTTTGATCCGACCAGCGTGGAAGACATGGCGGCGCGAATTTTGGAAATCGCCAACGATGCCGAGTGCCGTGCGCGACTCGTGGAAGCCACGAAACAACGGCGCACGCTTTTTTCGGCCCGGCTCAGCGCAATTAAGACGCTTGCCGTCTATCAGCGGGTGTATGAAGAGCTCTTTGCTTAAGCCCATGAACGCCAACCCGCTCATTTCCATCGTTGTTCCCTCGTACAATCAAGGGCGGTATCTCGGCGAAACCCTGCAAAGTCTGGTCGATCAAAATTATTCGAATCTGGAGGTAATTATTCAAGATGGCGGGTCCACAGACGGCGCGGTGGCCGTCGCCGGGGACTTTGTCAGCCGCGATCCGAAGGTTTTCAAATTATTCACAGAGAAGGACCGTGGCCAGGCTGATGCGCTTAATCGCGGCTTCGCGCGTGCTCGCGGGGAAATTCTCGGTTTCCTAAACTCAGACGACACGCTTTATCCTGGCTGCCTTCAAAGCGTCGTCCGCGAGATCGATCCGGACCGCAAACGCTGCATCGTGATGGGGCGATGCCTTTTTACCGGCGAAAGTTCGTCGTATGTCGGCGTGGAACATCCCGCGTCATTTGTCAGTCATTTCGAACAGCTCGCCATTTGGAAACGCGGTTATAATTCGATTCCCCAGCCTTCAGTGTTCTGGCACAGGCGGGTGTGGGAGAAGTGCGGTGGCTTCGACATCACCGAAAATCACGTTTTAGATTACGACCTTTTCTGCCGATTCAGCCGGGAGTTTCGATTTCATGCGGTGAACGAGCTCTGGAGCACGTATCGCATGCATCCAGTCTCCAAATCCGCCCAACGTACCGAGCCGGAAATCCTGGATCTATCAATCAACGTCAGCCGGCGCTATTGGGGTTCGTGGTTCAGCCCGCTCCGCTGGCGCTGCGAACTTTCGTATCGGGCTTTTCAACGCCACAGTCACGAAAAGGCGCGGCATCATGCGCGCCGTTGTGAAGAGGCGGCTGAAGCAAATCGACGGATCAGGGCCACCATCGAATTCACAATTACCCTCTGGTATTCACCAGCGATGGCCCGCGATCGCCTGCTCGTGCCGTATGCCGGTGCCAAACGTCTTCGTTTTTTACAACGACTCCTGATCGACCAGAATGGACGCTTTACCGGACTTTACGAAGCCGACCGGTGGGTCGGGCCGATTTACCGGCAGGATTTCGTAGTACCAAAAAATGCGGGGCGCCTGGTGCTCGTCTTGCAACACGCTCCCCACGGCCGTACCCGCAATGCCCTGACCGTAACACTCCGGATGAATCGCAGCCTCGTTGCCGAACGTCGATTCAATGTGCCGGGACAATATTTCATGGAAGCCGATCTCCACGGACTGCGGGGGCGACGCTGCACGATCGAACTCCAATCGGACTCCTTTTTTATTCCGCGCTACATTCACAATGTGCCCGACGACCGC
>JAYVMJ010000528.1:0-2703 GCA_043759025.1 Verrucomicrobiota bacterium
GGTGGACGCGTTCAGGCTCATTACGCGCAGAGTTCCGGCGAAAGCCTCGGGCGGCCGCACATTTTCCGCTCCCGAAAGCAATAATGGCTGGCTGCCTTGATAGTTTCGCCAGCCTATCGCACTGATCCGGCCGGCTGGTAGCGCAGCAAAAACGAGGGCTCCGATCCCCACCGAAGCGGCGATGGCAGAATATCCCCGCTCCTCGAGAAAGCACTGGGAATCCCGGAGGCCCAAGGCCATGAGCGGAACGATCAGAAACGTGCCCCATGCAATCTGGGAACCTGCCACAGGGTACGCATGCAAATATTGAAGGACGAGTATCAATCCGATCCAGGATCCAATGGCCGACGGGCGTGGAGTGAGATTGGCGCGCGGCAGCCGAAAAACAAATAGCCACGCAAAGGGCATCGCGTAAGTCATGACTGAACTGTGGCCGGTGAGCGGCAGCCACTCGGTCGAGCCCAGGCAAATTTCCACCACCAGGATAATTCGTAAACCAAGCAGGATCCAAGCGAGCTTCGCCCCGTGGTTTTTTACCGCCATGCCGACCAGTCCGAGTGAGGCGATTGCCACTATCGTCACGCCGGGCCGCCAATTTGGGGCAAAATGATAGACCCCCGGGTGTCGCAGGGGGCCGAGAAGGATCCCTGCGATCATCTCGGTGAAGGTTGTGCCGCGCAGACCCACCGCGACTAAAACGACCGCGCCGAACAAGCCCAGTGCTACGCCACCCCAGACTGCATCCTGCCAGGAAGTAAGGCTTTCGCGCTCGCTCCAAGAGACGATGAGCATGCTTAAGTTAGCAATGACCGACAGAAGCAAAAATATTTGGCACCAGCGTTCGCCGAGTTCCCCGTGCATCAGGCAGAGGGGAAGCGAAAGCAAAAACGTGGCTGCGACCATCAGGCCCCGGCGGGCATGATTTGGATTGCGGAGATTCACCAAAAACCACGTGCCGGCGGCCATGACGAAAAACACGCCCACATTCACTTTGATCAAAAGCAGGGCCGATCCAATCAACCCGGACATGAGCGCCAGACTCCGCATCGAATTGCGCTCGATAAATTCCATCCCTCCGTACGCACCCAATGCCACCAAAACAGCGATTATCCCGCCGGGATGAATCGGTTCCCTGACCATCAACGATAGATAAAAAAAGGTAAGCGCAAGCGTGAAGAAAGTCAGGAGGATGGCGCGGGTTTGTCGCCACACGAGCAACGCACAGATGATCGACGTCGACATCCAGCAGCCCAAGGTAATCAACCGGCCGCTGGTATGGGTGAACGCGTAGTGGAGCAAACGGTGCCCCGCGTCGTGCAGAAGATAAAAGAAAGGCCCATATTGACTATAGACCTGTGCATAAAGGCCACCGTGCTGGGAGTAATTCTTTAACGAGATGAGGATGTAACCTTCATCATCATACGGCATGAACGTGGTGAACAGCAGCCAATAGGCTGCGACCGCCAAACAAAGCGCCGCACCAAATAGACCGAGGATGCCAAGTCGTTTAGCCAAGACCAGTCATCCGTTTGATGAGATACGCGGGCCTTTGCTTTACCTCATCGTAGACCCGGGCGAGGTATTCCCCCAGAATGCCAATTCCGATCAATTGCACGCCGCCCAGAAAGAGCACGAGCGTGACCAGAGTGGTGAAGCCCGTTTGGGCAATCTCAATCCCGAGCAGTCGTCGCACGATAAAAAAACACCCCAACACAAAGCCGAGGCTGCTGATCACGCCACCGATATAAGTTAACGCGCGCAACGGCAGGTATGAAAAGCTGAAGACCCCATCCAAGGCGTAGCGCGCTAGTTTGCGGAGAGTTTGCTGTGGTTCGCCCGCTGCGCGCTCCTTGCGGTCATAGATCACTTCCCCCGTTTTAAATCCCACCCATGATCTAAGTCCTGGGAAGAAACGATTGCGCTCAGGGAGCCGGTTCAATGCATCCACGGCCCGCCGGCTCATGAGGCCGAAAGTTCCCGTGTTCGCTTCGATCGGAAAATCGGAGATTCGTCCGAATAGAGCGTGAAAAAGATCCATGCCAATCCGACGTGGCCCGCTCTCTTGGCGCGACCGGCGAACCGCGCGGACAATTTCACAACCCGATTCCCAGCTGTGGACAAGGGCAGGAATAATTTCTGGTGGATCCTGCAAATCTGCATCCATCGTGATAATCGCATCGCCGCACGCGTTCGCCAAACCGGCCGCCAGCGCGGCTTGGAAACCGAAATTGCGGCTGAATTCAATCAGGCTAAATCGCGGATCGCGGGCCGCGTGGGCGTGGATTAATTCAACGGAATGATCCCGGCTACCGTCGTCGATCATCACACTTTGCCAGCGCCACGCGGGATTCTGGTCGAAGAGAGCGGTCAGGCGCCGGAGTAGTTCCGGCAGGACAGCTTCCTCGTTGTAGATGGGGATGACGACGGTGATTCCAAAGGGAGGCACTGGTGTGGTTAAATCGGGACCCGAGTGCTCACGCAATTTCATTTCTCAGTCTTGGCAGGCTGGCGGACTGAACGGACATGCAAAGTCCAGTATCCCTGTTTGACGGTCTGGTCGAATTCGGAAAGCAGCTGCAGGCAGAATGGGGGTTCCATCGATGAAGGGTATGCAAAACCGTAGAGATCGGGAGGAAGATAGCGTCGAAAGTCTGCTTCGCGGATTCCATAGTTGGCGAGGAAACGCGTCTGAACACCGTCTTC
>JAYVMJ010000529.1:0-1606 GCA_043759025.1 Verrucomicrobiota bacterium
TTTTCGACGACACGCACTGACATCGAAACGGGTGAATCATTCCCTGAATTGGACCCCAAATATTTTTCGTTCAACTCGCCCAAGGGCTGGTGTCCCACCTGCCGCGGTCACGGGCGGATTTACGACTGGATGATCAAGCCGGACGACGATGAAGAAAGATCCGACGAAGTCGCGGATGCCCTGCGCACCCTTGATTCCGATGATCTTCCGAATGACGGGAAACTCTGCCCTACCTGCCACGGCGAGCGACTAAATCGCATCGCGCGCGCGGTGAAATTGCCGCTGCGTAAAAACGAATCCATTTCCCTGCCCGACCTTGTTCGCTTGATTCCCGAGGAATTGCTCGCGCGCCTCCGCCAGCTTCAGCTCGACGCGCGCGGCAAATTGATCACGCAGGATATCATTCCGCAAATCGAGGAGCGCCTGCGTTTCCTCGACCGCGTCGGTCTCGATTATCTGCAAATGGATCGCTCGACCGAGACGCTTTCGGGCGGCGAAGCGCAACGCATCCGGCTCGCCGCGCAGCTGGGCTCGAATCTGTCGGGTGTGCTCTACGTGCTCGACGAACCGTCCATCGGCCTGCACGCCCGGGACAACGACCGTCTCATCGATACGCTCATCACCCTGCGCGAAAAGGGAAACACCGTGCTGGTCGTCGAGCACGATGACGTGCTCATGGCCCGCGCCGACCGCATCATCGATCTCGGACCGGGAGCCGGCATCCACGGCGGTGCATTGCTCGCTAATGACACTCCCGCCAATCTGCGAAAGAACGCCGCGTCGTTGACCGGACTCTATCTCGACAAGGGCATTCCCCACCCGTTGCGGGGTGCTTACCGGGAAATCCCCAAGCCAAAAAACAAGAAATCAAAAACCTCCGAATGGCTCGAATTATCAGGGGTGACGTTTCGGAATCTCCGCGACCAATCGCTTCGCTTGCCGTTGGGGCGACTGATTATGGTGTGCGGTCCAAGCGGTGCCGGCAAATCGACGCTTTTTCGCGACGTGCTGCATCCCGCCGTTAGCTGCGCAATCAAACAGCGAAAAGTGAAGCTCAGCGGAAAAGATTTCGCGCGACTATCCGGTTTTGACCTTGGAGCTGCGGCGACCCCGCCGCAGAAAAATGTTCGCGGGCGAGGTCGCTCGCGTCCCGGTAATTTTCCATTCACCGAGCTAACGGGTGCCGGCGGATTCAAATCGGTGGTCGAGGTCGATCAGTCTCCCATCGGAAAAACACCGCGTTCCACTCCCGCGACTTATCTCGGCATTTTCGACCTCATCCGGCAATTTTTCGCATCCTTGCCGGAATCGAAAATGCGCGGCTTCAATGCCGGCCGCTTTTCCTTCAATACGGTTGGCGGGCGTTGCGAAGTCTGCTCAGGCGCGGGCCGGATCAAACTGGAAATGGCGTTCATGCCCGACTCGTATCTGCCGTGCGACAATTGCGGCGGTTCGCGCTACAGCGCGGAGTTGTCCGATATCACGTGGAAAAATAAAACCATCGGGCAAGTGCTGCAGCTTTCGTTCGACGAGGCGGCGGTGTTTTTCGATTTCCATTCGCAACTCGCGCAGGTCTGCAAACTGATGATCGATTGCGGACTCGGTT
>JAYVMJ010000530.1:0-6973 GCA_043759025.1 Verrucomicrobiota bacterium
CTGGCTATGGGATGAAGCATGCAGTCGGGCGATGGACATGGCCGGGACTTTTTTTGCCGATGTAACCGCTTCGCGCCCTTTTTTGGTGTCACGAATTTGCGACAGGAGCGAAGGAGCCGTCAGTAGAATGATCTTCAAATCGAGAAAAGGGGAGACGGTTTGAGAGTATTTGATATCAAGGCGGATCATCTCATCAAAGGTGGTGCGGTTTTTGCCTGACACCTGCCACAGACCCGTGAGGCCGGGCATGGCGTCGAAGCGCTGATGCTGCCACGGGAGATATTGCTCAAACTCGTTCGGAATGCAGGGACGCGGGCCGACGAGCGTCATTTCGCCGCGCAGTACATTGATCAATTGCGGCAGCTCATCCAAACCGGAGGCGCGCAACAACCACGCGCCGGGCAGGAGCCGGGAATCGCCGCGGGCGTCGAGTTTGACCATTGGTGCATTGGTGCCGATGAGTTCCTTATAATAAGATTGATGCCCGGCCGTGTCGGCTCCGAGCGTCATCGAGCGGAACTTGTAGATCTTAAAGCGTCGGCCTTTGTAGCCGACCCGTTCCTGGCGGAAAAATACCGGGCCCGGGGAAACGATCTTCGTGATGATCGTCATCATCAACGTGCAGAGGGCGAGAACGGGGAGCGCCGCCACACAGCAGGTCAGATCGATGGCACGCTTCCACAGAGGAAGGGGCGAAGAAATTGCGGTAACGGGAGCGGTGAAGTGCGGCTTATCGCATACGGTATGCATGAATCCGAGCGTGCAGGTCCTGGGAGGTTTTACTATCTTTTTATCATTTAAAATTAAGGTTCTTTTTATGCAGATTTGAAACTTCACATAACAGACTTTTGGATAGATGTTTACAGCGTTCATTTTCGATGGTTTCGATACGAAGCTCGTCGCCTGAACATGAGCGGAGCCGAATGGCTCTCGATTGGTTGTAGCAGTGGTGGTAACATCACCGACCAGCCCATCGACAAGCTCTGGCTGCTACGAAAACGGAAGTGACTGGATGCTGGAGCAGGGGCGGCTTGATCAAATGCCCCGGAGGCTGGGCTACGCCATACGTATCGCTTAGCCAACGATGCAATCGGAGTGGCCCACGAAACACGAATGACACGAAAAGAAGCGGTTCCGGGAAAAATCAATCCGGTTTTTATCTCACCTAATGGTGGACTGAATAGGACCATGAATCGCGGCGCATCCGTCTGATTTTCGTGCGGTTCGTGTGTTTCGTGGGCAAGTCTTCTGCATGGCTTAGCCACTCCGATTGCATCGTTACGTAGTTGGCCGATCAGGGCGCGCATCGCGGCTCGCAGAACTGAAAGCCGACGGTCGGCGCGAATTAGCCTCTCGGTGGCCGCTCCCGGTCGCCGGGTGTCCGTAGCCGTTCGAATGGGACAGTTCGCATACCGTATTTTCGGTAGAACACCGACCTTGATAGATGGCGACGGCCAACGGGAATACAGACCTGACGACCATGAATACGACTCCACCCACAATACTCCTCACAGAAACGACAAAACCGGAATGGCTGCGCCTAGCCCGCTCCAGGAGCGCGTTGCCGTTTCACTGGGCCCCTGAACGAGTTGACGATTGCGGGTCCCGCAAACGACGAGCGACGCCCCGCACCATGGCACGCGCTCGTCCGCGGCCACTGGGCCGGAGTGGAGATCCGCAACCACTGGCAGCGCGATGTCTTTTGGGGCGAAGATGGCTCCCGTACGCGTAAGCCCAACGCGCTCGCCGATCTCGCGCTCCTGCGCAGCGCCCTGCTCACGCTGCTCCCGCAACACTTCCCGGACTGTCCGCTCCCCATCGTCAAGGAACAGCTCTACGCCCACCCCGCCGCCTGCCTGCGCATTATCCGCTCCACCCCTTCAAAGTGAGCTCAAAACAAAAGACCTTGGACAAGTTTGACGACAATATCCGCGGGGTGGACACGGTAAACGATCCTTACACGGGCACGTCGCAACAAACCGGCACCTATCACTGGACGGATGGCTACGGCAGTTATGCGAACACGAACGATCCGGATTTTGACCCCAATCGCACGGCCAACGTCAATTGGACGCAGATGACGTCCGTGCAATAGGAGCCACGGGTCGAGCGTTGATAAAGGAGCACCCTCTTGGTCGGACGCGGCCCGGCGTTTCCGGGGTGCGGCAATTAACGGTATTGTTGGGCGGCACAGTCTGTTTTGCTCGACGTGGGCGCGACTGCTGAGGTTACTCGGTGGCTTTTTCCATGAAAGAACTTCCCGACCTTCAGGACTACGTTCGGCGCATTCTTACTTCGTCGGTTTACGATGTGGCGGTGGAGACTCCGTTGGAACGAATGAAACAGTTTTCGGCACGCCTGGGCGTTGATGTTTTGCTCAAGCGGGAGGATCTGCAGCCGGTGTTCGCGTTTAAAATCCGCGGAGCGCAAAACAAGATCGCGACGCTCACCACGGCGGAACGGGTGCGTGGCGTGATTTGCGCCTCGGCGGGCAATCATGCGCAAGGAGTGGCGTTGTCCGCGTCGCGTCTGGGTGTTCGGGCGGTAATTGTCATGCCGACGACCACGCCGAGCATCAAGGTGCGCTCGGTGGCGCGTCTCGGCGGGGAAGTAGTTTTGCACGGTGATGGATTCGATGCGGCGCAGGCACATGCCCGGGCGTTGGCGGAGCGGGATGGGTTTGTGTTCGTGCATCCGTTCGACGATCCGGATGTCATCGCGGGGCAAGGAACCATCGGCATGGAATTGCTGCGGCAGCAACCGGGCGCGATCGGCGCGATCTACGTTCCGATTGGCGGCGGGGGACTGGCTGCTGGTCTGGCGGCTTACGTGAAGTTTCTCCGTCCGGAAATCAAAGTCTTCGGCGTGGAACCGGTCGACGCGGCGAGCATGAAGGCGGCGCTCGAGGCAGGCGCGCCGGTCAAGCTCAACCAAGTGGGTCTCTTCGCCGACGGCGTGGCGGTCCGACAGGTGGGTGCGGAGCCGTTCCGCTTGTGTCGCACGCTGCTCGATGGAATCGTGACGGTCACGACCGATGAAATTTGCGCGGCGATCAAGGACATCTTCGAGGACACGCGGGCAATTGCCGAACCGGCGGGTGCCTTGGCGCTGGCGGGATTGCGTCGTCACGTGGAAGACCGGCAGGCGCCGGCGGGACCGCTGATTTGGATCAACTCCGGGGCCAATGTGAATTTTGACCGGCTGCGGCACGTGGCGGAGCGCGCGGAGATCGGCGAGCGCGGCGAGGCGTTGCTCGCGGTCACGATTCCTGAAATGCCGGGAAGTTACCGCGCCTTCATCCGATTGCTCGGCGACCGCTCGATCACAGAGTTCAATTATCGCTATGCGCCGGGCACGCAGGCGCAGATTTTTGTCGGCATTAAGCTGAAGCAGGGCGATGTCGAGAAGCAGCAGATCGTGGATTTGCTCCAGCGCGGCGGACACAAGGTCGTGGACATGACCGATAACGAACTCGCGAAGCTGCATGTGCGCTACATGGTCGGCGGGCGCGCGGCGCATTTGCGGGACGAACTGATTTATCGATTTCAATTTCCCGAGCGACCCGGTGCATTGCTGAAATTCCTCGAGGGTCTGAAGGAAGACTGGAACATCTCGCTGTTTCACTATCGCAATCACGGCGCGGATTACGGCCGCGTACTCGCGGGCATCCAGGTTCCAGCGGCCACGCGCGACCTCTTTCGCCGTTTTCTGGATGACCTCGGTTACGACTATTGGGACGAGACGGAAAATCCCGCTTACCGGCTTTTTTTGGATAGCGAAATCTGACGGCGCACCAAGTGGCAACGGGTGTCCCTGCCGGTTGAGCGCGCACTCCCAATCCCGCGGGCAGGGACGCTCGTGACTACGCCGGACTTCGTTGCTCAATCATCGGGCGATCCTTAATTCCACGCGGGGGTCGCCGTGGCTACAAGGGGAGGGAATTGCTCCATGCTTCGATCGGAGAATTCCTCTTCTGGTTCGGCCAGACATGAATTGGGGAAAGCGGGCTGGTGGCGCAGCCAAAGCACGCGGCAGAGACTGTTCGTGAGCGCCTCGTGCAAGGCAGAGCCGAAATCGTAGGCGCGGTCGTCGAAGCCGGCGGATTCGGTCGCGGCGTCGAGTCCGAGCATTACGGCGTACATTCGGGCGCGCAGGGCGGGAATATAGACAGTTTCGATGGGGACGTCCGGCAGCGTTAAATCGTCGCGGCAGACGTCGGCGTTGCTGGTGTGATGGGAGCGACACACTTCCGGTCGGTCGGTGTAAATGGAACAGTAACCGCCGCGCAACAGTGCGCAGGGTTCGCGGAGGCGACCGCGTTCGTCGAGATGCAAACCCGGAAGGCGGTTGCGATGGGCGGAGGTTTTTTCGATTACCGTGACGAGATCCAGCGGCGAAAAATTAATCTGAATGGATTCCGCCGCGAGGAAAACCTCTTGTGCCTGTACGTGGACGGGAACGCTGCAGCAGAAATCGCAACCCGCGCGTCAGGCTACGGTCGCTCTCACTTTCGCCGGGGTTTGTTCGAAGGTCCGGTCGAGTTCGCTCATCCCCCCAGCGCAGAGCCGCGGCCATCGCTGCAGGATGGTCGACCTCACCCAAACGGTCCTGCATCGCGTCCAGCGTTTTGCGTACAGTTGATGACGCTGTTTTTCGAGAGCCGGAGAGAGCATAACCGTTCCCCATGGGGTCACGACCGGAAGGAAACGCGATAGAATGGGGGTGGAAAAACGCGGCCCGCCGCTCAAGGTTTTTCGGGCGACCGATAGGCGGGGGGAACAGGCAGGACAGCGGGGGTGTTCTTGCCTGCACCTGCAAATATCCGCGAAAGGAGCGCGGTCCAGGAGCGGCGCTGGGGTTCAATCCACGAACCGAGTGCGAGTGCGATGGCGAGAATGACGGCGACGATGCCGCAGATGTGCCACGGATTGGCCGGATCGTAAGGGAGGATTGCGCCAGCGGTGACCATCAAGGGAAAATGAATCAGATAAAGCGTGAAGCTGACAGCGGCGGCTTTCCGCACGGGGAGGTCAATCCAAGGCGCGGGCGCACGCTGCCCCCACAATAATTCCACGCCGAGAATCACGCCGGCGATCGCCAGCCCAAAAATATAATCGGAAAGAAAAGCCGCGGAGAAAAACATCGGTTGGTGTCCGATGAGTTGCGGCCATTGCGGATTGAAGACAAACCACGCGGCGGCGAGTGCGAGCGAACCGAGTAATACCGGCCAAGCCCAAGGGCGGAGTTGCGCCCGCCGGCGGATGATTTTTAGCAGCGCGACTCCGATCAACCACGCGGGAAGCAGCGCGAGCACCTTCGGTCCAACCACTGCCGCCATGACGAGGAGAATAATGACGCGGCGCACTGGCGATCGCACAAAAATGCCGACGCCGAAGAATGCGTAGTACCAAGCTTCGTAGGCGAGCGACCAGAGTGGACTGTTAAACGGCGGCGCCGCACTGTTGAACCACACTTCGTTCAGGAAAAAAATCGGGAGCGTGAAACGCAGGGCGGAGTGTCCGCGTTGAAAAGCTGCGGCGTGTTGGGGATTTATCGCGCCCACGGTCAACTGAAGGGCGAGCGTGATCAGCAGGCAGGGGATCAAAACACTCCACAGTCGCCCCAGTCGCAACGCGGTGTAGCGCTTCGCGTCGATGGCTTTTCCGTCGACACTCGCCGCGATCAAAAATCCGGAGAGCACGAAGAAAACCAGCACCATCAAGTGTCCGGAACGTTCAAAGAAACCATCGGAAGGAGCCAGGTGCGTGATCGTCAAATGCGCGGCGACGACTCCAAGAGCGGCGGCGGCGCGAAAAAAATCCAAAAAGAAAGAGGTGAAGCGGGAGATGGTCACGATCTGGTCGGTTGATTTTAGCTGATCCCGGCCAAGCCGGCTATCGGTATTCCCCTGATAGTGACCAACTGAACCAACGCAGGCCGAGCAGAAACGCCGGCTGGTCCGGGGATTCGGAAGAACAAGCCCCGATTGCAGGTTACATCTGCTCGTCGACCAGCCGGCTGGATTTCCGGCCGGCGAGGGCGCTGATGCCGATCATCAAAACCATGGCGGTGACATGGGGAACATTCGACAACCACGCGGAGCGATCCACCGGAGTGCCGTAAACGATGACGATGCGGAGGATGGAATCCGCGGCGAGCGCAACGCCGAAGCCGATCGTCAGCCGTCGATGCGTGGGGCGAAATTCAGCGGACTTGTCCCCTGTTCGTTCAAACGCCGCCAAGCGTGCCGGGCCGCCGCTGGCCGCCATTTGGCGCGAGCCAACAAAGGTGAGTGGTTGATTGCCGAACGCGGAAATGATCAGGACGGCGGACACCTTCGCGCAAAACGTAATCGAAGAAATCGAGTTCTTCCTGTTGGTGCGAGAACGGCTCTGTACGTTGGCCGGGCAGCGGAACCATGTTGGGTGGAATAAACAGGCCGTCGTAACCGCCGAGCACGACTTGCGCGGCGGGGTCGGCGTCCTTTACGGCGCGATAAAATATTTTCAGCTGCGCGACGAATTCCTCCTTGGTGCCGGCCCAAAAAACGGGGTTGTTCGGTTCGGCGTCGTTTTGCCAGTAGCGCACCTTGCCTTTGTAGCGGCTCACCGTGGCGTGAACGAAATCGTAGTAGTCCTTGAGATCTTTCGCGGGTGAGGGCGGAAGCATCGCGGACGGATGTTTCACCGCCCATTTCGAGCTGGAGAAAAGGGAGATCAGGCCCTCGTCGGCCGATTGTAGCCGGGCAACAAAGGCATCCGGCGCGGTCCAATCGAACTGGCCTTTTTCCGGTTCGATCTGCTGCCAGAATAAATAAACTTTGCTGAAACCACCACCGAGGTTGCGCAGCGGTGGCATGAAGGTGACCGCCGGAACGCCCAGATGACCATAGAGAATAAACCAGGCGATGCCCAACGGAGAGCCCGGCAAATCGAGCGGCTGGGCAGGCGGAGGGATCAGAGCGGTCGGCGAG
>JAYVMJ010000531.1:0-3699 GCA_043759025.1 Verrucomicrobiota bacterium
CCATCTCGGAAAGTTTGGCCACAGCATCCAACGTAACACGACGGTCTGCGATCAGGAGCAAGACTTGGCCCGGGTGCTTTTTCGCATAGTCAGCCAGCCGTTGTTGAAGTTCGGGAAGTTTAATGATCGCGCCTTCAAACAGAATGACGTCGTCACGCCGGTAGGTGACCACAATCGACGCAGTTCGCGAATACTGCGGCGCCGGAGTTTTCGAGAGCTCGAACCTGTCACTGTCGGTGCCGATCAGAAGTCCGGGCGCCAGCACGAAACGTGAGCCAAGCAAACTGAAAAATAAAACGACCACCGCTACGTTCACCCATGCGACAAAATCCAAGTCACGTGGAGGGCGGCTCAAACGCGATTCCAATTCCAGTGGACGCGTGATCATGGCTTTTTCCCCGTACCGGGACGGTAATCACGCAGGAGAAATCGCATCAAGTCATTTCCCGACCACTCCATGTCTTGAACCAAGGCACGAACCCGTCCGGACAAAAAGTGGCGGCCCAAATGCGCCGGAATCGCCACCACCAAACCAGCGGCGGCTGTCAGCAACGCCTGCCACATTCCACCTGCCAACACTTCGGGTGTGGCGTAGCTGCCACCTTGATTAAAAAGACGGAAAACGCTCATCATGCCGAGCAATGTTCCAAGCAGCCCGAACAACGGGGCAATTTGGGCGATCGCAGCCAATGCGCTGATCCGTCGCTCGAGAATGGGGATCTCCGCCAGCGCCGCTTCTTGAATAGCGAAACGCAACGCCTGTTCATCACCCCCGGCATTCCTGAGCCCAGCTTTAACCACCTTCGCCACCGGCCCGGGCGTTTCTTCCCCGAGCGTCAGTGCTTCCATCAGCCGGTCTTTCTCCAGCAGGTTCTTGATCCCGTTTAGAAATTCCGTGGAACGAATCTGTCCGCGATGCAAAAACAATGCCCGTTCCACAAAAATAACCACGGCCGCGAGGCCAAGAATGACCAGCAGCCACATCACCGGGCCGCCTTTGGCAAAAACGCTGTAACTAATAAATGCCATCATGGAATTGCGCGCATCATGCGGGGGGGAGGAAAGGCGTAAATGCCAAAGCTCATGGCTTCGCGGTTACCTGCGCCCGATAACGGGCCAGCTTATCCCGGGCTTGCGCGCTGCCTCCGAGCTTGGAATCCACGATCAACTGATAGGCCTGCTGCGCTTCATCGATATTTCCCGCGTCCTCGTGAATCTGCCCGAGCTGCAAGAGCGATCGCGACATCCAGAACCTGCCCGTGGCTCCGAGTTTTGCGGCCTGCACGGGATCGCGCAAAAAAGTATTCACCACGGACCACAACACGGTCTGCGCCTTGGCGATTTCCTGATCGCGCTCCATTGGGGTTCCCGCCGTCTGGCTGCGCTTGATCAGCGCCACGCCCCACTCCGCACCTGCTTCCACGCGCAAATCCACCGGAGCTGAGGGTAGATCGCGCAATCGCTCGAAAATCGTCGCCGCACTCTCGACGTTAACCGGGTTGGCTCCCTGCGCAAAAAGCGTGTCCGCGAGCGCCAGCTGCGCGACCAAAATGTCCGGATGCTGGCTGTATTTATTGTTCAGCAATTCATAAATTTGCCGGGCTGAGGCAAAATCATTTAGCTTCCGGAGGAGATCTCCCTGTTTGAGCCGCGCGTAGAAAACCAGATCATCCTGGGGATATTTCTCAACCAAACGGACCAGCAGGCCGTTGGCTTCGAGCAGCTGCCGGTCGAGTCCTTGTCGCTCAAGATTCACTGCAGCTTTATAGAGTGCCAGCGGCGCGTATTCACTTGTGGCATAGTCCTTGTCATCGACGAATTTGATCAACGCATCTTGCGCGCCGCCCATATCGCCTTTTGCGGTCAAATAATCAGCTTGGACCAGATACGAATATTCCGCCGCCTTCGTTCCGCGAAAGTCCGTTCGCAATTTTTCGAGCACCGCAAATCCCTCGTCTTCGCGCTTCAGTTTTAGCAGGGCCTGCGCCCCGAGCAATTGGGTCGTTCCCGTTACCTCGCGCAATAACCCGGGCTCCATTTGGGGAGCCGATTGGAGCACTAAAAGCAATTCGCCCGTTTGCCCCAGTGTTACCTGAGCCTGATCATTGTCGAATGAAAGCTTGGCCCGCATCCACATCAACCGAATGCGCAAAGCATCCGGCACTCCCGCCGCACCGCCTTGCAGCAAATGGTCCACCCGCTCGTAAGCCTCCCGGGTCCGGCCGCGAATCTGCATTTCCTTCATCAGATTCCATTCCGCCTGCCAGCGGCTCTCCGTATCGAACGCGGGATTCCCGGCCGTTTCGTCGAGTTGCTTAATGGCCGCGTCCAGCTGCTCGGCTCGAATATCCGACAACACCAATTGAAAAATCAACTTGCCCATCGGCACCACCGGCGGCGGCTCGTGCATGGCCGCATCGTAAGCGTAAGCGGCATTGCGGTAGTCTTCCGCGCGGAAGAAAGCCTCCGCGAGCAAGACGCCAAGTTCGGATCGCTCGCTGCCTTGGGGAATATTTTCGCGCAATTTGGCAATCACATCGGCCGCCGTCCGGTAGCGCTTCAAATCCCACGCCACCGACAACCGTACTCCCAACGCCGCCGCTTTCAGACTCGAATTCGGATAACGATCCAGCAGTGCGCTGGCATCCCCATCGGCCGCCGCGTCCTTTTTATCCGCAAGTTGGATCTGCGCCCTCACGAGCAACAGATCCTCAATAATGGGACTTTGCGTCGGGGCGGAAATCAGATCCGTCAAATCCCGGGTCAACTGTTCACGATCCGCCGGTGTTTTCGCCGCATGCGTGAGTAATTGAAGCGCGAGGCGCTGTGTTTCCGGCTTCTGGCCGTCGCGCAAAAGTTGGCGGAATGCCAGCTGGCCGGCGGCGCTCCCCTCGTCTGAAACCAACCCGAGCACCAAGCGCAACTGGTCGGCCACGTTCCGTTCCGACTGGGGGAGGATCGCCAACTGGCGTTGCAAAAGCTTTTGGGCTTCGGAGGCCTGGCCCACCCCCCAGAGACCCGCCGCGTAGGTCCGCAACGCATCGTAGCCAAAACTGGTGCCCTGAAACCGTTCCATATTGTCACGCCACACCTTCAGCTGCGCCTCGGTCAGCTGAGTGCCGCGCAAGTGCGCCTGCTCCTGCGCGAGGGCAAAACGCGCGCGCTGCAAATCCGACACCGCCACTCTCGCCGCTTCCTCGTAAGCTTTATTGCGTTTCTCGAGATCGTTTTTCTTTTCCGCCGCCGTCCCTTGCACATAATCCGCGTCCGCGATTGTTCCCTCCAGAAAATACCACCAGCCCCGATCAGACGGCGGCAAATCCTCGGGCTTGCTCGCCGCCAATGCCGCCTTGGCTTGTGGCAGGCGGTGGAAATTCGCCGCGATCAAGCCGGCCCGCAATTGGTACTCGGAATTTCGCGGCCCGTCATAAGTTTTTAATGTCCGTTCCGCCTCCGCCGTGTCGCCTGCGTCCAACCACGCCGTCACTCGACTCAAAGTAATTCGCTGGCGGCCCTCCGCCGGCAACGCGGGATCAAGGATTATCTCCCGATAAATCGTCGCGGCCGTCCGGGGAAATCCCGCCTGCAACGCCGCGTTCGCCTGAAGTTCTCCCGCCATCCATCCGCCGGGGACCATCGCGGCACTCGCGTTCGGTTCAGTCAACGGACTCGGACTCGCCACTTGCGCACGCAACCGCG
>JAYVMJ010000532.1:0-2111 GCA_043759025.1 Verrucomicrobiota bacterium
GTGCCGATGGCGGCCGGCAGGGTATAGGAAACTCAGCGACGCGGCGCCGCAAAACACTCGAAACTTCCGTGGCCATATCGCTTAAATAGCGCGCCACAGCCGATTAACGACAGCGCTCCAGAGACAAATTCAAGGCTGGCGTTTCTACTGCAATTTTTTAGCGTTTATTCACTTTTTCGACCATGCAAATTTCGGGCAACCACGCTGGGTTTAATTATCAATCAGTATATAAATCGGTCGTTACTCGACAGATCGTCCCGGCGGCAAGCAACCTTTCATCAGCGAACCCGAAAACGTCCGCTGCAAGTGAAGAAAAAATAGATCAGATGAATCGCGATGCGCTGCTAATGAAAGCCGCGCAAAAATCCGCCGATCGCACTGCATTCCACTTCGAGTCGATCCCGGATCTCTGAACCTCTTCTGAGGGAGTTTCTCGAGGTGCGATGCGAAAGGCGTCGGCCTTGATCGATGAAGTCGGCGGTTGAGCCCCCAGCGAACTGCTGTTGAGGGTCGTTTGCCAAATCGTTCGTTCCCGTTGCGGATGTATTATCGCTTGCTCTTCGGCTTTTGCATCGCGGCCAGATCGGATTGGGCGCTGTCATACTTCGACTGCAAATCCGCCATTTGGGTCTTCGTCGTCTCCAACTCTTTTTGGGCAGACACCGTGGATGCCTTCGCATTGCTCAACTCTTTTTGAAGTTGATCGGTCATTGTCTTGGACGCATCGGCCGCGCTTTGAATTTGCGTGGCATGAATGCGGGACTCTCCCAATTGAGACTCAAACGACGAGCCTGAGGTCTTTGCATCAGCGAGTTCCTTTTGGGTGGAAGTCAGTGAGGCTTGGGCTTCCGTGAGCTGTTTCTTGAGCTGGCCGCTGCCATTCTGGGCTTCCGTGATTTGCTTCTGCAACGACGCCGAGTTTTCCTTGGCTTGGGTCAATTGCGTCTGCACTTGCATCAGCTCTGTCTTGTTTTGGGTAAGCTCTCCCTGGCTTTGCTCGAGCTGCTTGTTCAGGTCGCCGATTTTGCTCCAAGCGACGCCGCCCAGCACGAGCAGGGCCAGGATAAGAATCGTGATAAGGATCGATGAAACTGGCGTTTTCTTTGACGACGCCAGGCGGGTATCTTGCATGGTAACAGTATTCATAGGGTAAATGAGTTTATTGGGAGTATTGACCTGAACCACTCTGCTACCTTTTAGATTCCTCTTTACGGCAAACAGTTCCCGGAAATTAACCGACGCCGCCGGGTGGTCGCCGCGCTCACACCGCGGCCGGTTGGCCCACTTCGGTTTGGGTGTTCAAAAATGCAATACCGGCCTTGTATTGGCAGAGGGAAAAGCTATTCGTGGCGTTTCCTCCATGAATCAACAATCCCCTTCAAAAGTTACGAAATCATCCTGTTGGGCGTTTCTCGCCGCATTTTCCGCCATGGCACTCTTGCTGGGCGGGTGCGGCAAAGACGCCAAAGACGCGACGAAAGCATCTGTGTCTTCACCCACCACAGGTGCGGTTGCCGGGTTGGAGTCCGACGAACAACGCGTGAGCTACGGCGTCGGTTACAACATGGGGTCGAGCCTCAATAAACAAAACGATTTTGCTGTCGACAAGGCCGCGCTCCGGACGGGTTTGGAAGACGGCATCGCCGGATCCAAAACGAAAATTCCGGAAGCCGACCTCCAAGCGGCGTTCGCAAAGATTCAGCAGAAAGCCATGGCGAACCAAGCGGTCGCAGGAGAAAAAAATCTCGCGACTGCCGCGGCTTTCCTCGCCAAGAACAAAACCCGTTCCGGCGTAACCACCACGGCGGACGGTTTGCAGTATGAAGTGCTCACAGCCGGGAAAGGGCCAAAACCCAAGGCCTCTGACACGGTTGAGGTGCACTACCATGGCACGTTGACGGACGGTACGGTTTTCGACAGCTCGGTTGAGCGCGGTGTCCCGACCATCCTCCCCGTCACTGGCTTTATCAAGGGGTGGATCGAGGCGCTTCAGCTGATGCCGGTCGGCAGCAAATGGAAACTCTAAGTTCCACCCGATCTCGGTTATGGTCCGCGCGCCAACGGAAAAATTCCGCCCAACTCCGTCCTGATCTTTGAGGTTCAGTTGCTCA
>JAYVMJ010000533.1:0-1639 GCA_043759025.1 Verrucomicrobiota bacterium
TGACTAAGTCCCTGTCGTTTCATGCCCATCCGCCTCCACGATTCCCTGACCCGCAGCCTCAAAGAGCTCGCCCCGGCCCAGCCCGATGGCGTTTACCGCTTCTATAACTGCGGCCCGACGGTTTACGCCCCGGCGCACATCGGAAATTTCCGCACGTTCATCGTCAACGACGTCATCCGCCGCCTGCTCGAACTGGAGTTCGGCGCGGACAAGGTGAAACACGTCCGCAACCTGACCGACGTCGACGACCGGACCATCAGCCAGACGCAGAAAGAAAAACGTCCGCTCGCCGAGATTACAAAAAAGTGGACGGCCATTTTCCACGCGGACTGCGCCGGATTGAACTGCCTGCCGCCCTACGCCGAGCCCACCGCCACGGGTTATATCAAGGAACAGGTTAACATGATCGAGGTGTTGATGGAAAAAGGTAACGCCTACCGCGCGGCCGACGGTTCCGTCTATTTCAAACTGGCCTCGTTTCCCGGCTACGGCGCGCTGTCGCGCATCAAGGAACGCGAACTCAAAGTCACCAACACGGTCGCCGACGCCGATCACAAGGATTCCGTATCCGACTTTGCGCTGTGGAAAGCCTACAAGCCCGAGGAAGACGGCGACGTCAAATGGCCCGGCCCGCGCGGCGCCGGCGAGGGCCGGCCCGGCTGGCACATCGAGTGCAGCGCGATGAGCAAATCCATCCTCGGCGACACCATCGACCTCCACACCGGCGGCGTGGATTTGCTTTTCCCGCACCACGAAAACGAGATTGCCCAGAGCCAGTGCTGCAACGGCACGACCTTCGCCCACCACTGGTACCACAGCGAGCACTTGCTCTCTGACGGCACCACAATGAGCAAGAGCAAGGGCAACTATTACACGCTCGGCGATTTGCTCGCGAAAGGTTACTCGGCGATGTCGGTGCGATACGCGTTGCTCTCCGGCCATCCGCGCAAGCAATTGAACTTCACCCTCGATTCGCTGCACGCCGCCGAAAGCGCGCTGAAGACGCTTCGCGAATTTCGCGCCACGCTCCTCGACGCGACGACCGCCGCGCACGATGCCTTCGGCCCGGTGTTGAAAGCTTTACACGACGACTTGAATACCCCGGGCGCACTGGGAGCGTTGTTCACGGTGGTCAACCGCCGCAGTGGCGAAGTTGACGCGCAAAGTTTCGATCGCGCGATGTTCGCCCTCGGTCTCGACCTAAAGGAAGTCGCCGCGCCGAAAGCCGACATCCCCGCAGAAATAAAAGCCCTCGCCGAAAAACGCTGGGCCGCAAAAGCCGCGAAAGACTGGCCCGGCGCCGACGCCCTCCGCAAAGAAATCACCGCCGGCGGCTGGAATATGAAAGACGCCAGGGATAGCTTCACGTTGGAACCGCTGAAAAAGTGATCCGTGATAGGGCGCGTTGCCCCAACGCGCCGGGATTCGAGACCTGATTTGTTTAACCGCGATGGATTCACTCCCGTGAATCCCTTGCAAACGTAAGCCGACCGATTGTCATCCTGGTTTAGTTCCAAGGAGCCCGCTGATCGTGGGCGATGATTTCAGCATTTCGACACGGAGCACACCGGGGAAGCGCAGAGTTCACCGAGCAGAGCCCGAGGAAAAATACCCGCGTTTCCGGACTTTCCGTAGGCGA
>JAYVMJ010000534.1:0-4760 GCA_043759025.1 Verrucomicrobiota bacterium
AGTCGCGAAACTTCGGCGCGAGCACGTCAAAGCCCTGACGCAGCGCTACGCCGCGCGCGGGCTTGGTCACGTAACCGAAGCCCGCGCCGCCGGCAAAACCAAGCAGCCCGGGATTCGTGTCGCTCAGCGGACGAAGCGTGTCGCAGGATTCGCCGACGCCAAAAATGAGTTCGACCGGCGTCCGGCCCGTGCGGTTGTCGTACTCGATCCAGCCCGAAATCTGTGGGGCCAAATGAAACCGCGCCGCCGTCCGGTTCACCTTTGCGGGATCGGGCACTTTCCCAAACGGCGAAAGCAGCGAAAAGCCGAAACGCTTGTCGTCCGCCCGCCAGGTGTCGCTCGCCAGTCCCAAGGTGCGCTCGTAATCGTGAGGTCGCAGCGCATTGAAGTCGCGCGGCGGCTGCGCTACCGTCGTATCACCGGTGAAGGCGGATTCCAACGATTGTGGCGGCGTCAAAAAAGGAAGCAATTGCCACTCTGAATTCGCCGCGGATCGATAACCGATATAAACATTTTGCCGGGCGGGCCCGCGCCGCGATTGCCCAAAGCCGCCGGGCGCATCGACCAAGCCAATGGTGAAACTCGCAAATGCCCCGAAGGGCGCGTGCTGCGTGTGATAGCTTTCAGTGACCATGGCGTGGGCGTCGCGCGCGATGCTCACCCGTGCAGATAAGTATTCAACAGATTTTCCAGATATTCCTGTTTTCCAGAGCGCGGTTTCGGTTCACCCAGTTTGGTCAACACCAGCTTGCTGAGATCCTTGAAACCCAGCTTGCGGTGCTCGATGTCGCGTCCGAAGCTGACATCGAAGCTCGAATAGCGATCGGCGACGAACTGCTCAAATTTACCGTCCGCGAGGATGCGCCGCGCGAGCTTGAATGCGAGGGCGTACGCGTCCATTCCGCCGATATGGGCGTGGAAGAGGTCGTCGGCATCGATCGAGGGTCGGCGAAGCTTGGCATCGAAATTAAAACCGCCGGCGCCAAGGCCGCCCGCCTTCAGGATGGAAACCATCGCGAGGGTCAGTTCCTTCACGTCGGTGTTGAACTGGTCCGTATCCCAGCCGAGCAGCAGATCGCCGCTGTTGGCATCAATTGAGCCGAGCATCCGCTGCGAAGCCGCAACCTCGATCTCATGTTGGAAAGTATGGCCGGCGAGCGTGGCGTGGTTGGTCTCGATGTTGAACTTGAAATATTTTTCGAGGCCGTAGGTGCGCAGGAAGGCAATGCCGGAGGCGACATCGAAATCGTACTGATGCTTGGTCGGCTCCTTCGGCTTCGGCTCGATGAGGAACTGTCCCTTGAAACCAATCTCCTTCGCATAGTCGACCGCCATGTGCAGGAACGTCGCAAGGTGGTCCTGCTCACGTTTCAGATTGGTGTTGAGCAACGTTTCATAACCTTCGCGACCGCCCCAAAACACATAGTTTTCGCCGCCGAGCAGCTGCGTGACATCGAGCGCCTTCTTCACTTGGGCTGCCGCATAGGCAAACACGTGCGCATCGGGATTGGTCGAGGCACCGCACATGTAGCGCGGATTGGAAAACAAATTGGCGGTGCCCCAGAGCAGCTTTACCCCGGAGTTTTTCTGCAACGCCTTCGCATGCGCGACGACCTTGTCGAGAGTGCGATGGGACTCGGCGAGCGTGCGGCCTTCCGGCGCGATATCGCGGTCATGGAAACACCAGAATGGCGCGCGAATTTTTTGGAAGAATTCAAAAGCAGCGTCCATGCGCACCTTCGCAATGGAGACGGCATCGGTTCCTTTTTCCCACGGACGCTGGATCGTGCCCGGACCGAAAGGGTCCGCGCCCACGCCGCGAAACGCGTGCCAGTAGGCGATCGAGAAACGCATGTGCGCACTCATCGTCTGGCGGTCGATGACCTCGTCGGGATTGTAGTGGCGGAAAGCCAGCGGATTGGTCGACCCGGTGCCTTCATAAGCGATGGCATTGATCCGGGGAAAATGGGGACGCGAGGATTTCATTCAGTTAAGGAAGCTGATCTGCGGAGGTATAATGCGCAGGGACGGACAGTCGGATAATCGCCGCATTCTCCTCAAGTGAGGGAGAGCGCTAACTATAGACTTGAAGAAACAGCCCTCTCATGACGGAAATCAAATCCATGAATGAACGCCGCGTTACCCTCGCGGACATTGCCGTAAAAGCGGATGTCCATGTCACGACCGTCTCCCTCGCCCTTCGCAATCATCCGCGACTACCGGAAACCACGCGCAACCGAATCCACGCGATCGCCAACGCGATGGGCTACCGCCCCGATCCGCTGCTGCGCGCGCTCGTTTCCTATCGGGGGAAAATCATGAAGCGGCGCAATACGCCAACGCTCGCGTATGTCACCAATTGGAACACGTGCTGGGGCTGGAAGAACGCCACCGGCCATTCCGAGTTCCATGCCGGAGCCGAGGCGATGGCCGACAAGCTCGGCTACAAATTGGAACACTTCTGGATGCGAGAGCCGGGACTGACGCAGGGGCGCTTGAGCCGCATGCTCTATTCCCGCGGAATCAACGGCCTGATCATCGCCTCGCACGGACGCGAAATGGGCGACGCCTTGCAGTTCGACTGGCCCAGTTTTAGCGCGGTGAAAATCGACTATTTTCCCCATCAACCCGTTCTGCACAACGTGACGAACAACCAGTGCGACATTGTCCGGCTCGCGATGCAAAAGGTGATGGCCATGGGTTATAAGCGGATCGGCTTTGTGATGCATCGCGGCTGGGATCACGCGGTCGATCACCTGTGGACCGCCGGTTTTCTTTGCGAACAGCAACACCAGGCCACGCGCGACCGGGTGGCGGCGCACATTTTTCCGGAGCAGCTTCCGGTGGAGCGGTGGTTGAACGAAAACAATGCCCCGGTCGTCGCGGACCTTCCCTCGTTTTCAAAGTGGTGCGACAAATACAAACCCGAGGTACTGATCAGCAAGGGGTCGTTCGTGTTACCGCTGCTTGCGAAGATGGGCCTGCGCGTCCCGCGCGATCTCGCGTTTGTCGACGTGTTTCTCGATCAAGCCGACGGGGTCACTGCAGGTGTCCGCCAAAACCACGCCACGGTCGGTGCCACGGCAGTGGAAATTCTCGCCGGTCAACTCCAGCACAACAAATTCGGGATTCCTGAAATACCGACCACCACCTTCGTGGAAGGCACCTGGTTCGACGGTCAGTCCTGCCCCCCACGTCCGACGGCGAAAAAGCCGGCGCGCGCGACGGTCGCTGCAGCGTAAACCAGCACGCAATTTCGCAAACCGTGCATTAGCCACACTTCAGCCGGCGACACTCGTCACCCCCTGATGTGAAAATTCCGGATTTCGAGATGACTGTGAACCGTGCGAAATCCGAACCAACCGGCGGTGAGCGGTGCCGGATCCTTGAAGGAAAAAATCTTTTCTCCGTCGCGCCAGAATTCCGCCACGCCATCGCGAGCAACGACCCGCAGATGATAGGTCACGTTGGGCGCGAGTAATACCCCCACCCCATTGAAATCGTAGCCGGACAACAATGGCTTGGACCCGTCACCTGAGTAGCGTCGGAATCGCGTAGTGGTATTGGTATTTCCTCCCATCCCGACATAATACAAGCGCAGTGAGTCGTAGTCGGTAAATTTTCCGGAGCGGCCGGCGGGCCTTCCCGGCGAAGCGGGATCGGTTGCCATCCAAAAACAATTTATATCTGAGACGCGGTCGTTGGCGCCTCCGTTCATCACGACCGTGACGTCGTAGCTGATCTCAACCGGAGCCATCAGTTTTTCGCGCAACCAAACGGTACAGCCATTGTGATCGTCAATCATGAGCACTCCGTCTTTCGCCAGGACCGATCCACCGGGCATTTGCTCAACCGCCCATTGCGTCAGGCCCCCGTCGAACGGTATCAGTCGAATCTTTTCGTTCGCCACGCAGGCGGTCAAAAATGCCGCGAGCGACAGTATCGGGATTGTTTTTCGGAGACTCATAATACGGTTAAATAGCGCGGTTAAAACGTTATCTACATTTTAAAATTGAAGCGCATTATCCTGCTTCACAAGCTATTATGTTAATCGATGATTTCGAGGACCGTATAACCTGCCTTATGATCATTCATTGGTCGGCTACTGGCACACCGAACCCGTGAGATTTCATTTGAGCATCCACCCGCCCGCGTCGATAGTTCACCCATCTCCCCTGCTTAGCGGGGGAATTTGGGGTAACTAAGAAAGCAATGCCCGCCGTGTAGGGGTACACGGCGGGCTCTTTTTTGCCCAGAAAAAGCGATCTACGGAGTCTTATGGCACGCGATAACCGATAAACGTAAAGTCGTTTGGTCGAGAAGTGAGAATACCTCCAGTACCAACGCGCTGGGACAGACCGTAATCCGTGCGCACACCTGCTCTAATCAGAGCATCGACAGGAGTTCAAAAGACTCATTCTCCGCTCGCCCGGGCGCGGCACATCTCTAACGTCGGGCGAAAATTATGGGTCACAGAATACGTATCGAAAACATTCGCGAGGCGACCGGTGTGATCGACCCCGTTTTTCTCGACACGCCTCAATTCGTCTCCGAATCGCTTTCACGCCTCACAGGCTGTCGGGTGGTGGTGAAGGTGGAGATCGTGAATCCGATTCGTTGTTTTAAGGGAAGAGGCTCTGACTACCTCGCCTCCAAGCTTCCGACGGGGGCGCGTTTGATGACCGCCAGCGCCGGCAATTTAGGTCAGGCGCTGGCTTATGTCTGTCGGCGGAGACAGCAAAAGCTCACGGTGTATGCAA
>JAYVMJ010000535.1:0-5344 GCA_043759025.1 Verrucomicrobiota bacterium
AAGTGTTGCCAACGACCGCAGGGCCGCCATGACCCGGGCCGGAAACGTAGATCATATCCAAGTCGTATTTCTTGATGACCCTATTAAGGTGCGCATAGATGAAATTCTGGCCCGGGGTCGTGCCCCAGTGGCCGAGCAACATGTGTTTCACGTCTGCGAGGGTCAGCGGTCGTTTGAGCAGCGGATTGTCGAAGAGATAAATCTGGCCGACCGCGAGGTAGTTGGCGGCGCGCCAGTAGGCGTCAATTTTGTGCGCCAATTCGGGCGTGAGAGTCGTGACGTTCGTTTTCATGGTAATGTTTTAGCAGGGCGGGCTCACGGGTCCGGGTTGCCGCGCGTGCCGGCGAGAGGCGGATGAAAGGCTTTTGAGAAGAGTGGACATTGATGAAGCAAGTCGCAGGCGTAATGGGTTAACCTTAACGCAGGACGCTGGAGGCTACTGCGCAAAAATTGCGGTTTGCTGTGCGTTCCATGGACCTGCGATTCCGACTTTCGGTATGCGTGACGGTCCACAATTAGGAAAATTATTGGGATCGCCTTGCTGTGGTTGAATGTGCGTTAGGCAGATGCCGCTAGACCGGTTGACCAAGATTGATTGGTGTGAGATCGCCAAGAAGGCCCACCAAACCTCACTGGGACACGCAGCGGCTAACACGCGAGACAGCGGGCAAAGCTACGCCAAACAGAACGTTCTGGCAATGGGTATTCCTGCTCGAAGATCCACGAAGCAGTATCCTAACCCGCTAATGGTCCTTCGATCCCAAGCACACGGCAAGCGGCCTGTGCTATCACTTGCTCTTCGTCCGTGCGAATAACTCGCACCGTCGTGTGGCTGGCTTCCGTCGAGATGACCGGTGCCGTCGCCGCGTTGCGCGACTCGTCTAATTCTATTCCGAGGAAACCGAGGTGTTCGCAGATGCGCGCTCGGATTTGCGGCGAGTTTTCGCCGATACCTCCGGCGAATACCAGCGTGTCGAGGCCGCTGAGCGCGGCGGCATAGGCGCCAATCCACTTTCTTGCCTGATAGCAAAATAGCGCCACCGCTTCCGCTGCGCGTACATCGGAGGTTTCCTTGGAGAGCAGTTCGCGCATATCGGAGCTGGTCTCCGAGACGCCGAGCAGACCCGACTGATGATTCATCATGTGGTCAAATTGCGCCGGGGTCATTTGCTCGCTGCGGGCGAGAAACGAGACGATTCCCGGATCCACATCACCTGAGCGGGTGCCCATCACCAACCCGGCGGCCGGCGTCAAGGCCATGGAAGTGTCTATGCAATGTCCGTCGCGGACCGCCGCCAAGCTCGCGCCGTTGCCCAAGTGGGCAAATATTACGCGTCCGCCGGCGGCCTGCTTTCCTCCCACTCGTTCCAGTTCCTGTAATAAATAGGTGTAGGACAATCCATGGAATCCGTAACGCCGCACGCCCTGCGCTTCATGGCGACGTGGGATCGGCAGGAGCTGCGCCACACGTGGCAGGTCGTGATGAAACGCGGTGTCGAAGCAGGCGATCTGCGGAAGCTTTGGGAATCGGCGATGAAACGCCTCGGTCAGCGTTATTTCCTCCGGCAAATGTTCAGGATCGAAAGGAATGAGCCGACGCAGTACCTCCACGAGCTCCGGCGTAATGAGTGTCGGTAGCCAATATTTCGGTCCACCATGCACCACGCGGTGCCCGATTCCGGCCAGCCCTCCGCGATCGATGTGCGGCTGTAACCAATCCATCAGGACGCCGACCGCCGCCTCGTGGTTGGGTGAGGCGAGTGGGCGCGCGAAATTTTCGCTCTCCTTCGAGCTCTTGACGATGAAACTCCCTTTCGGTTGACCGACGCCCTCGATTGTTCCGCCGAAGATGCGTTTCAATGCCGCGCCAGATTCGAACAGCGCAAACTTGATGCTGGAAGAACCGCCGTTGAGGGTGAGAATGTTTGCGACAGTATTTTTCATGGGTGAATCCGTCATAGGGCCCTTGGATGATTGCCGGTCCGCCAGTGCGCTTCAATCTCTTCCAAGGGTTTCCCTTTGGTTTTCGGAACCAGCAGAAAAATAAAGATCCGTGCACCGACGCCGGGCCGCGTGGTGACCGTTTCACCGACGGTGCCTGCGGAAACATTACACCCTCCGGCGTGAATTCCATATGGGGTGTAACCCGCGTTGGGGATCGCTCGGGCGGATCGCCCCCTCGTCGGGTCCCTGAGGGTCGTGCCGTTCGATTCCATGGAATTTTCTAGTCCGACAATTTCACCCGCCGCAATCGCAGCGCATTCGTGATGACGGACACTGAGCTAAAACTCATCGCGACCCCCGCGATCATCGGGCTGAGCAATACGCCGGAGAACGGGTAGAGCAGCCCCGCCGCGATCGGAATGCCCAGCGCATTATAGCCGAACGCGAAGAAAAGATTCTGGCGGATGTTGCGCATGGTGGCGCGACTGAGATGAATCGCTTTGGCAATGGCGCGGAGGTCGCCTTTCACCAGCGTGACACCTGCGCTCTGCATGGCCGCGTCCGTGCCCGTGCCCATCGCAATCCCCACGTCCGCCGCCGCCAGGGCCGGCGCGTCATTGACCCCATCTCCGGCCATCGCGACAATTTCCCCTTCTTTTTGGAGCTGCTTGATTCGATCGCTTTTGGCAGACGGTTCGACTTCGGCCTCCACTGCGTCGATCTTGAGCGTTTTTGCGACGGCTTCTGCGGTGCGCCGATTGTCGCCGGTAACCATCACGATTTGCAGTCCCAGCGCGTGAAGGTCACGAATCGCCTCCGCCGTCGTGGATTTCACCGGGTCAGCAACGGCGAGAAGTCCCGCCGCTTTTTTATCCACGGCGACAAAGATGACGGTTTGGCCGGACTGTTGAAGTTGTTCCGCTTTGGTTTCCAAAGTTCCCAAGTCGGTCACTCCCTCGGCGCGCAGGAAACTTGGTTTACCGACCATCACTACTTTGCCCGCCACCCGACCCAAGACACCTCCGCCCGTGACGGAACGAAAATCGGTCACGGGTTCGAGAGCGAGGTTTTTGGCTTTCGTGCCCGCGACGATCGCGGCAGCCAGCGGGTGTTCGCTGCTTTGCTCCAGCGAAGCCGCCAGGCGAAGCAGTCCACTTTGGTCGAAGCCTTCAACCGTCACTGTATCCATGAGTTTGGGTTTCCCTTCGGTGAGAGTGCCGGTCTTGTCCACGACGAGCGTCGTGACTTTTTCCAAGCGTTCGAGTGCCTCGGCGCTTTTTACGAGCACTCCTTCCTGCGCACCGCGTCCAACCCCGACCATGATCGCCATGGGCGTCGCCAGACCGAGTGCGCAAGGACAAGCAATGATGAGCACAGCCACCGCATTCACCACGGCGTAGGCTAGGCGCGGCTCCGGGCCGAAGACCATCCACAAGGCAAAGGTCAGCGCCGCCACTGCGACGACCGTCGGCACAAAAATCGTGGCGACCTTGTCCGCCAAACCTTGAATCGGCGCGCGACTGCGCTGGGCTTCTCCGACGAGATTAACGATCTGCGCGAGCAGGGTGTCGCTGCCGACTTTCTCGGCGCGCATGACGAAACTGCCGGTGCCGTTCACCGTGCCGCCCGTCACTTGGTCTCCCACGTTCTTCTCCACCGGCAACGGTTCGCCGGTGATCATGGATTCCTCGACGCTGGAGTGGCCTTCGGTCACGACGCCATCCACCGGGACTTTGTCACCGGGACGAACTCGAAGTAAATCGTCGGGGTGAACATCTTCGAGCGGGACTTCTTCATCGCCGTTCTGGCCGACGCGACGCGCGACGGGCGGCGCGAGATTCAGCAAGGCTTTGATGGCGCTGCCCGTGCGGCCGCGGGCGCGGAGTTCAAGCACCTGGCCGAACAGCACGAGCACCACAATCACCGCGGCCGATTCGAAATAAATGTCCACCATGCCGTGCGGTCGCATGGCGGGCGGAAAAATTTCCGGCACCAGGATGGCCACCACGCTGTACGTGAAGGCGGTGCCGACACCGATGGCGATCAGCGTGAACATGTTCAAATGTCGGGTCACCACCGAACGCCAGCCGCGCCGGAAGAACGGCCAGCCCGCCCAAAATACTACGGGAGTTGAAAAACCAAATTGAATCCAGCGTGACGGATCGCTCATCACCCAGCTGTCGTGGCCGGTTCCGGGAATGAGGTGCGCCATCGCCAGCACGAAGACGGGGAGCGCGAGCGCGCCGCCGATCCAGAGCCTCCGGGTCATGTCCTTCAGTTCGCCGCCCTCATCGTGATGCGCCGTGCCCGCCGTCGCGGTCTTCAGTTCCAAGGGCATGCCGCAAATCGGACAATCGCCCGGATGGTCCTGCTGCACCTCCGGGTGCATGGGACAAGTGTAGAGCGCTTTCCCCGCCGCAGGCGCGACCCAAGCGTGATTGCGTTCCAACGCCATGCCGCATTTCGGGCAATCCCCCGGCTTATCGCTTACGACGCCTTCGCACATCGCGCAAAAATATTTTGCATCCTTCGCCGGCTGGATGCTGGCTTCGTGGTGGTGTTCGTGTTCGGAGCGAGAGTGGGGATGTTTCATGGTAGTGAATCAGGATGAGTTTTTACGGCGGAAAATTTCGCGGCAGTGGTCCCAGGTAGCGAGGGCGAGCAGCGCGTTATAGGAGTGGCAGCGGCAGCACGGGCCGCGGCGGTAAAAGTAGTTTTGACAGCCAAAGGACGGCGGAGCGGAGGGTTTGGTCTTGGTCATGGATGAATGGTTTCATCCCTGCTGACGGAGCAGACAGCGTAATCTTACACTTGGTTGCTGTTGCCGGGCACGGGCGCGCAATTGCAGTCAAGGCACGCGCCGTCCGCGCAGGCGCCGCAGAAGGCCTGCAGTTTTTCCCGAAGATCCTTGCGGGCCCGGTGCAATGTCACGCTGGCGCCGTTGGGCGTGATTTTCAGTGCTTGGGCGGCGGCTTGCACAGTCTCGCCGTTCAGGTCCACCCGGCGTAGCAGTTCAGCCTGCCGGGGCTTGAGTGTGTCCACCACCCTGCCGAGGCAGGTGCACAGCTGCCCCTCCCAGCCCGGCGCGGCGGCGATATCCTCGCCCAAAACCTTGATCGTCGCGCTAAGAACGTCATCGCGACGGCGGCCGGCTGCTCGGGAGCGATAATGATCGATCACAGCGTGACGGAGCAGCCGATAGAACCACGCGGTGAGCTTGCCGTCGTCCTGCAGTTCGTCCGCATGCTGCAGCGCCTTGAGCAGGCCGTTTTGCAAAATGTCCTCCGCGTCGACCTTGCTCCCGACGCGTGCAACCAAGAATGCCTTGAAAGCGGCACTCTGGGCATTGAGATCAGCGGCTAGCTCGTTCGACTTGGACTTGGCTTTCATTCCCTTTGGG
>JAYVMJ010000536.1:0-3691 GCA_043759025.1 Verrucomicrobiota bacterium
CCGTCAGTTCAACGAGTTTGCTTTTGACAATTTCGCCGGCTCGCCGCTTGTATTCCTCAACCCCGCCACCGCCACAAATGTTCAACCAACTGCTGGGACTTTTCTCCAACGACATCGGCATCGATTTAGGTACGGCCAACACCCTCGTCTACGTGAAGGACAAGGGCATCGTGTTGCGTGAGCCAAGCGTCGTCGCAGTCCACACCAGCTCGCGCAAGGTGCTCGCGGTAGGCGACGAGGCGAAAAAGATGCTCGGCCGCACCCCCGGAAATATCACGGCCATCCGGCCGATGAAGGACGGCGTCATCGCGGATTTCGATATTACTGAGGCGATGCTCCGGTATTTCATCAAGAAGGTGCACAATAATTCCAAGATTGTCTCGCCTCGCGTGGTGGTGGCCATTCCCAGCGGCATCACCGAAGTCGAAAAACGCGCCGTGAAGGAATCCGCCACCCATGCCGGCGCACGCGAAGTGATCACCATTCTCGAACCCATGGCCGCCGCACTCGGTGTCGGGCTTCCGGTCGATGAGCCAGCCGCCAATATGATCGTCGACATCGGTGGCGGTACGACGGAAATCGCGATCATTTCATTGCACGGCATCGTCTTTTCGAAATCGATCCGCGTCGCCGGCGACGAATTCGATCTCGCGATCATCAATTACATGAAGCGCGCGTACAATTTGCTGATTGGCGAGCGCACGGCGGAAGAAATCAAGGTAACCATCGGTTCCGCGTACCCGCTTGAAACCGAACTCGCGATGGAAGTGAAAGGCCGCGATTCCGTCGCCGGTCTGCCCAAGACGATTCACATCACTTCCCAGGAAATTCGCGAAGCCATCGGCGACACCATCGCCGCCATCGTCGAAGCGGTGCGCGCCGCGCTCGAACGCTGCCCACCGGAACTTTCCGCCGATCTCGTCGACCGCGGTTTTGTCATGGCCGGTGGCGGCTCACTCATCCGCGGCATCGACAAACTTCTTTCGGAAAAAACCGGCCTCCCCGTCACAGTGGCCGACGACCCGCTTTCCGCCGTGGCCAACGGCACCGGCGTCTTCCTGAATAATATCGACGAACTCTATCGGACCGCAGCGGATTTCTAAAATCGTTGCAGTAAAGATCCCCGGAGCAAGCGCCGAGGCATTGAAACCAAGCCAACCACGCCGCCCAGCGGTTATCCTCTCCTCCGTGGCACGGGCGTCCCGCCCGTGGTCGCCCGGCCCCACGGGCCAGAGGCCCGTGCCACTTTCCAACCAAGCCGGAGCAAGCTCCGGGGTATCGGACCCAAAGCGAATGATTCCAAAAGATTTGCCCCGCAGAAGCGCCAGGCAACACCTCTGCCGCCGGGAAAATCTCACGCGACCCCGCTCACATCGCTATTTTTAGCTTAACAATTAGCGGGGGTCAGTTGAGGTCAACCCGCTGTGCTCCCGAAACGATTCGATCAGGCCCGACCCTTCGCCACCCTCGGCATTATTTTGCTCGCGTGGCTTTTTCTGTCGCTGATCGTCAAGACGTTCACGCGCGCCACGTTCTTCGAGATTCAGGCTCCGATGATCGTGGCTGACTCGTACGTTCAAGACCTTCAGACCTTCTGGTCCAACCGCCTTCACTCCAAGGACGAATTGCTCAAAGCGGGCCGTCAGGTCGCGGGCCTCATCGCCGACTACGACTTCGGGGTGCAGCAGAACAAGAATTTGCAGGCAGAAATCCTCCGGCTGGAAAACCTGCTGGATCTTCCGCCGCTGCCCTCCTTCCGTTTCGAACCCGCCCGTGTCGCCCGACGGGATTTCACCGGCTGGTGGCAGCGCATCATCATCCGCAAGGGCAAGAATTATGGCATCACGGTCGGTTCACCCGTGGTTTTCGCCGGCGGCGTCGTCGGCCGCGTCACGGAAGTTTACCTGTACACTTCGGTCGTGGATCTGGTGACCAGCCCGACCTTCAGAATCGCCGCGAGTGTGGCGGGCAACAGCCGGCCCTTAAGTTATCAAGGCGGTTTGAACGATTCCTTCAAATCGCCTCGCGGGACCGTGGAGTATGTCCCGAACGATATTGTCGCCACTCCCAGTCAGACGATTCATCTGGTTACCTCCGGCCTCGGTGGCGTGTTTCCACCCGGACTTTCCATTGGTGAAATCACAAATCTAAAACCGTCGCCCGAAGGTCTGTTTAAAGACGGGGAAGTTACGCTCGATGAGCGCTTGGGTTCACTCACCGAGGTCACCGTGCTGGTGCCACTCAACCCTGAGGAAATGTGATCACGCTCAGCATGCGTCGGATCGACTCCCGGTGGCTGGTCGTACTTCTGGCCAATCTCCTCCTGTGGTGGCTCGTGGGAATCGCCAATAACTACCTCAGTCGTTTTTCGTTTCTGTGGATGGATTATTGTTCGATTCACCTCTACGTGGGCGGTCTCTTTATCGTTTACCCGGCGCTTCGTCTGAGTCGCACGCAGGGTTGGATCGCCATCGTGTTGACCGGGCTGATGATGGACTCGTTGCAGCCCGTTCCTTTTGGGACTGAAATGATCCTGCTCGGGCTCGTTTACGCGACCCTCCTCTACGGCCGGCGGAGATTTCCCCGGGAAGGCTCGGTGTTCGGCATCGTCGTGGCACTATTTGCAAATCTCTTCCTGGTCATCGCCCTTTCTTTTCTCTTGGTTGGAGCCTCCCCGCGCCCGGGCGAGGCGTGGCTCCGCATCTTCGTTGATCTGCTGGCTTCGCAAGTGGTGATCCTCCTCATCACCCCGTGGTTTTTGGCGCTGCAGGAACGATCGATGGCCATCGTCCGCCTTCATCCTGAAACCGGCCGGCGCGTGGCCCATTGATAATTCCCGCGCCGTGATTCCACTGTTCCTGTGAGTCGTCTCATCGAAACCCATTCCGGCCGCAATCCGCGCCTGCTGCTTTTTTTCGGCATCGTCACGGTATTGTTGCTGACCCTCGTCGGCGGTCTGGCCTACCAGCAATTGTTCAAGACGGTTTTCTACAACGAACGCGAACGGCAGCAAAACCAACGCCGCGTCGTGGTGCCCGGCCCTCGCGGAAATATCTACGACCGCAACGGCACCGTTCTGGTCGAAAATCGTCCGCGCTTTTCCGTGGTCCTCGATCTGGCGCAGCTGCGCGGTGAATTCCGTAGCGAATACAAAAAAGTCAGCGACAACTACCGCCAACAGTTCAGCAAGGAGGAACGTCCGACCTCCGACCAGATTTCCCAAATCGCCCGCGCCGCCGTCGCCCAGCGCTATTTGGACAAGGTAAACACCATCCTCGGCCGTACCGAAACGGTGCACTCAGCGGAGTTAAAACGCCAGATCGACCAGAAACTTCTGCTCCCTTACGTGCTGCTGGACGACCTCGCGCCAAAGGAATACGCCCGGCTGATCGAAGAGCTGCCAGTCACGTCACCCTTGCAGGTTTACCTGTCCAATACCCGTTATTATCCCTTTGGCTCCGCCGCCGCCCACACGCTCGGTTACGTCAGCATCAACGACGACCCCGAAGTGGAGGATTTCCCCGGGGAAGGTCTTCCCACGGTTAAAATGAAGGGAAGCATCGGGAAAACCGGCCTGGAGAAATTGTACGAAGATCAACTCCAAGGGGAAACCGGCGGCGCGATCTATCGCGTCGACCCGGCCGGCTATAAAGTCGATTTACCCATCGAGGAAATCCCGGCGCGGCAAGGC
>JAYVMJ010000537.1:0-1911 GCA_043759025.1 Verrucomicrobiota bacterium
GCATCGAGCAGGTGCTCGATGCGGCGGTGGCGAACGGAATGTTCACCCGCGGTCTGCCGACGATTCAGGCCGACGAATTGCACAGTTATGAGGAAGGGATAAATTGTCTCGGGCAAAATCTGATTTTGAATTACGGCAGCCCGCGACAAATCGAACGCGCGATGGAAACCGCGCGCGGCGTCGACAGCATCACCGGAATCAACGCGGCGGGTCACCGCCACATCCGCACTTCCTACTATAACGGAAAACGCATGGCGGAAGAGGAGCCGTGGGGTTACGCCAAAGCCTATTCTTACCTCGTGCTCCAGCCGGGCCAGTTGCTCGTTGACTTCAATGGCAATCCCGCCGCGAAGAAAGTGCTGCTGGAGCTGGCGGACGGTTTGCTCGCGCATCGCCATCAGGATGCGAAGGGGAAATTTGTCCTGCCTTCGGCGATTAATTTCAAGACCGACGCCGACAGCAATGCGACCCGGAGCTATTTTCCGTGGCCGCTTTTCTGGAGCAGTTGGAAATGGACGGGTGACTCGCGGTATCTTCAACCGATCTTAGATGGCGGCACGACTTCGTTGATGGCGGTCAACGCCAACGCGCTCGATCTTCTCTCGGCGCGCGAAACGTGGGGCGCAAAAATCATGGAAGGTGAACGAGGACGACCAACTGAAAGCAGGGTGGCTGACGGTCGTGGTTCTCCCCGGCCGAATATCGAGCGCAGCACGCAAGGCGGTCATTTCAAATGGCAGCTGTCCGGCAAAAAGGAACTGCTTGCTGAGCTCTACACCAAACAGATTGAGGACATGGCGGTGGGCGAATACATCAACACCGAGGGAAGTCTCTGGATTGATCGCGTGGGCGTGCCGACGACGGAATTGCAACGCGCGCGCCTCGGCGGCGTGGCCCTCGTACGGAATGGAACCTTTCCCGGCCACGCGGTCAGTTGGAAATTCCATGCCCCGGCCAAGGCGGAGGATGTGGCGATTTTGTTGCCGGACGCGACGGCCACGTCGTTCAAGGTAATCGCCTATAATTTGGCCACTACGCCGGTGCAGGCGACGATGACGGGCTGGAATATCGATCCCGGTATTTGGGAAATCTCGCAGGGCATCGATACCAACAATGACGACACTGCCGACCAATCCATTGAAACGAAAAGCGCGCCGTTTGAGCGCACGCGAACGGTTGAGCTAACCTTTGCGCCGCGTGCGACGACGGTGGTGACGTTCAAACTGAAAACTCCGGGCATGCCTTATTGGCAGCGGCCCGACCTCGGGATCGATCCGCGGGATGTTGAAGTGCACGGCAATGAACTGCGCGTGACCATCCACAGTCTTGGTTCGGTGCCCACGCCGGAGTCAGAGATTGTGCTGCGCGATCATGACGGACAAGTGATCGCCACCGGGAAAATTCCCGCGATCGAAGCGCCGTTGGATCTGCTACCGAAAACGGTTCAAGTGTTCCTCAAATTACCGACGGAAAAAGCGACGGCCGGAAGTACGGTGGAAATCGATCCGGAGCACATCTTGATGGAAATAACCACGCTCAACAACGTCGTCCGGTTGTAATGGGTTTTTAAAACGAGTCCGCTTATTTGAATTTCACCTGCTGCAATTTTTCTGCCGGCAATGCGGTGGGATGAAAGCGGATCCCACCGAGGCTGCCTTTGTACCAATACATTTTATTTTGTCTCACTCCGAGCGAGAGCCGTCCGGAGATCATGGGCGAAAAATCGACGTCGCCGGTGAGCTCGCGCACGCCCTCGACGTAGCTGGTCATGCGCCCCTTTGCATAAACGAGTGCGACCCATGTCCAGCGTTCCGTCGGGTGAAGTTTGGTGCGATCGAGCAAGGTGCATTTGCTTTCCGGTTTTTTCGTCAGGAGGAAAGTGTCGAGCGCCCAGCCGTCGTTGGTCAGGCG
>JAYVMJ010000538.1:0-1877 GCA_043759025.1 Verrucomicrobiota bacterium
GATTCCGCCATCCGGGGTCTTCAAGCCATCGGACTCGAAATCTCCTCCATCATCGACGTCACGCCTGTCCCGCATAATGGCTGCCGTCCACGCAAACGCCGCCGCGTTTAATCCGACCTCAACCCGCTAACTACTTTTTACCATGGCTCGCTACACAGGACCATCCACCCGCATCAGCCGCCGCTTCGGCCAGTACATTATCGGTTCGGCCAAGGTGCTCGAGCGCCGTAATTTCCCGCCCGGTCAGCACGGCCCGAAATCGCGCCGCAAGCTTTCCGAATACGCCGTCGGCCTCGCCGAAAAGCAGAAGCTCCGTTTCATCTACGGTCTGCTTGAGCGCCAATTCCGCCGCACGTTCGCCATCGCCAAGAAAGAGCGCGGTGTCACCGGCGAACGTTTTCTGCAACTCCTCGAGACTCGTCTCGACAGCGTTGTTTATCTTCTCGGTTTCGCCAAGAGCCGTGCGGCTGCCCGCCAGCTGGTCAACCACGGTCACGTGCGCGTGAACGGCCGCAAGGTCGATATCGCGAGCTATACCGTGCTGCAGGGAGATGAAGTTGAGATGAAGGCCGTTAATTCGTCCCGCCAACTCGCCACCCGTGCGATCGAAGAGAATCGCGCCCGCGTTGTCCCAGGCTGGCTCACGCGCAATGATGAGGCTCTCAAGGGCACCATCACGCGTCTGCCCACCCGCGACGAAATGGAGCCCTCGATCAACGAGCAGCTCATCGTTGAATACTACTCACGCTTCTAAGCTGTTTGCCGGTCGCTTCACCCAACTCTGTTTTAAAAATCCAATATATTCCCGCCATGCCAAAGCGCCTCGGAAAGTTCGAAATTCCATCCAAACTCACCAAGGTCGAGGAAGGCTCCACCGCCACCTACGCCAAGTTCATCGCCGAGCCTTTCGAGGCCGGCTATGGTCACACCGTTGGCAATTCCCTTCGCCGGGTTTTGCTGAGCTCCATCGAGGGCAGCGCCATCAGCTCGATCAAAATCGAGGGCGTTAACCATGAATTCCAGAGCGTCGACGGGGTCGTCGAGGATGTCACCGACATCGTGCTCAACCTGAAAAAAGTGCTCATCGTTTCCGAGAAACGCGAGCCGGTGAGATTGATGCTGAAGGTGAACCGTGAAGGCCCGGTCACCGCGGCTGATATTCAGGGCGATTCCAATATCAAGATCGTCAATCCCGACCAGGTTATCTGCACGCTCGACACCAAGCGCGCCTTCGAAGCCGAAATCGAGATCAAAACGGGCCGCGGCTATTGCCCCGGTGAAAACAACAAGAAAGAAGAGCAGGCGATCGGCGTTATTCCAATCGACTCACTTTTCTCCCCGGTTCGTCTCGTTCGCTACGCGGTCGAGAACACCCGCGTCGGCCAGATCACTGATTACGACAAGCTCGTCCTCGAAGTCTGGACCGATGGTCGCATCACTCCTGATGACGCGCTGAAGCAGTCCGCATCCATTCTCAAGCATCACCTCGATGTGTTCGATCGCGTTTCGCAGGAGAACTACGAGTTTGAGAGTCAGGCTGCTGAGGTTTCCGAAGAGCAGAACAAGCTCCGCAAGCTCCTCAACATGTCGGTCAACGAAATCGAGCTCTCCGTCCGCGCTGCCAACTGCCTCAATAACGCGAACATCACGACTGTTGGCGAGCTGGCGATGAAGACCGAGCAGGAGATGCTCAAGTATCGCAACTTCGGCAAGAAGTCGCTCAACGAAATCAAGGACAAGCTCGAGGCCCTCGGTCTCTCGCTTGGCATGAAGTTCGACGAGCGCCTCCTCGACGCGGCTGCCGCCAAGAAAGAAGCCTAATCGGTGCTCCGCACCGAAAAATCCTAAATCTCAAACTTCCAAATCCCAAATAACGG
>JAYVMJ010000539.1:0-11708 GCA_043759025.1 Verrucomicrobiota bacterium
GTCTTCCACGTATGCATGATGGCGAGCAAGCCCAAGCCCACGAAGATCGGCAGCCAGCCGCCATCCGCGAACTTGTGCAGATTGGCACTGACAAATGCAGTCTCGACCACGAGGAAGAAAAGGGCGAGAGGCACGATTTTCCACCACGCCCAATGCCAGCGCAGGCGGGTGACTCGGAAATAGGCCAGGGTCGTAACCAACATTGTTCCCGTGACCGCGATGCCGTAGGCGGAAGCGAGTCTATCGCTGGAGCCAAAACCAAAGGCCACCAGGATTGAACCCAAGGCGAGGGCGATATTCACCAGTGGCAGATAGATTTGTCCGGAATGCTGGGCATTCGTGTAGAGAATCTTCAGCCGCGGAAAATAACCCAGCTGAATGGCTTGCCGGGTCAGGGAATAGGTGCCCGAAATCAGCGCCTGGCTCGCGATGACCGCCGCGCAAATTGACAGGCCTACCAGCATCAGCCTCGGGATACCCTCGGGAACCAAGGCGAAAAACAGGTCCGAAATTTCGCTCGGGTGTTCAAGGGCGAAAGAGCCTTGGCCAAAATAATTTAACAGTAGCCCCGGAAAGGCGACGCCGTACCAGGCGAGCGAAATGTATTTTCTCCCGAAATGTCCCATGTCCGCATAAAGGGCTTCCGCACCCGTGACGGACAGCACCACGGCTCCGAGGATGATTTTGGCGTTTGACGGATGACTAAGCAAAAGGTCGATTCCGTAGATTGGATTGACAGCGGCGAGAATTGACGGGTTCTCCAAGACGCGCCTGAGCCCGATCAAACCGATCGTAATAAACCAAACCAACATCACCGGCCCGAACACCCGGCCGATCTGCTTGGTGCCCTTGTGTTGGAAATAAAAGAGCCCACAAAGAATCAAGCAGCTGATGAGGGGAATGTGTTCCGCGTATTCGGGAGCAAAACTTTTTAATCCTTCCACCGCGCCCAAAACTGAAATCGCAGGAGTGATTATTCCGTCGCCGTATAATAGCGCCGCACCAAACAGCACTACGATCGTAAAGATTCCGATTCGGTTTCCTTTGCCTCGGTCCGCATGGGTCAACGCCAGTAGGGCAAAAATGCCTCCTTCGCCCCGATTGTCCGCTTTCATCACGAATAGCAGGTATTTGAGACACACCACGATGATCAACGCCCAGAAAACCAGTGAGAGCGCACCCAAGATTCCCGCAGCGCGATCGCCGGCGGGCAAAGCGTACAGGCACTCACGTACCGCGTAGAGCGGGCTGGTACCAATGTCGCCAAATACGACACCGAGTGCGCCGAGGGTTAGTCCGGCGCTGGCCACAGTGCTGACTTTTGAAATCGGTTTCTGCATTGAAGGAGTGATTGTCGGGGAGTCTGCCTGCACTCCAAGCAGTTTTATGGCCAGTTAGTAAAACTGCTTGACGTTTTTGCTTCTCGCAAGGAATGGGCGATTCCCGGTTTTTGGTGCGCTGGTCACCGCAAGGCTTTACGGCAGCTGGAAATGCGTTAGCTTGCTCTAATGCTTCCCTCATGGAAATGCGTTAAAAAATACGACGACATCATCTATCAGAAGGCCGCGGGCATGGCCAAGATCACCATTAACCGGCCTGATAAAAGAAATGCCTTCCGACCGCAAACGGTGGTGGAAATGCACGAGGCGCTTCTGGATGCGCGGGAAGATCAGTCCATCGGGGTCGTTTTCATCACGGGCGCTGGCCCGGCAAAAGACGGCAAATATGCGTTTTGTGCCGGTGGGGACCAATCCGTGCGCGGACACGGTGGCTACATTGATGGGAAAGGAGTGCCGCGGCTGAATATTTTGGAGGTTCAGAAACTTATTCGGTCGATGCCCAAGGTGGTCATCGCGCTCGTCGCCGGCTTCGCGATTGGTGGCGGCCATGTACTTCACGTGATGTGCGATCTCACGATCGCAGCTGACAATGCGATTTTCGGTCAGGTTGGCCCCAAGATGGGCAGCTTCGACGGTGGATTCGGTTCCAGTTATCTGGCGCGAATGGTCGGCCAGAAAAAGGCCCGCGAGATCTGGTTTCTCTGCCGGCAATACAGTGCGCAGGAAGCGCTCGGGATGGGACTGGTGAATCGCGTGGTGGCCGTGGCGGATCTCGAAGCGGAAGGAGTGGCATGGGCGAAGGAAATTTTGCAGCGCAGTCCGCTGGCGATCCGCTGCCTGAAGTCTGCCTTCAATGCCGAACTCGATGGCCAGAGCGGCATCCAGGAACTCGCCGGCAACGCCACGCTGCTTTATTACATGACGGAAGAAGCAAAGGAGTTCATGACTGCGCAAAAGGAAAAGCGTAAGCCGAAGTCCGGGAATTTTCCGTGGCTGCCGTGAGTGGGCTGGGGGGCCTGCGATTCAGGGATCCGACGGATCGGTCCGATCTCTGACATCTGCCGCGCCTTCGCGCCTAACCCTTCGTGGTTGCGTCGGCATCGGTTGCCCACACCACCAACCAGCCGCTGTCTTTGTCGACGTAAACCATGGTAGAGGCCTTCGCGTCGCCGGGCTCCACGTATTCGGCTTGGGCGACTTCCGGTGCAGGTGCGATCGGCGCAACCGGAGATTGTGCCTGGGGTCGCAAGCCGACAAAGGCAAACGCCACTGCGGCGGCGGCCAATGATCCACCGATCCAAATAATCGGCGCAAGTTTGGTCCTCGTGTGAGTTTGGTTTGGCTGGGTCGCGAGCTGGGCCCGTAACCGCTGCCATTCTTCATCCGCGTCAGGCACCGTCACGTTGATTGTGTCGGTGCGGAACACGTCCATCGCACGCGCAATCTCTGCGCGCACTTGCTGACAGGACGGACAAGCCGCGACATGCTGTTCAAGAGTGGCGCGCTGCTCGTTGGTCAGCGCGCCGTCCCGTTCGGCGAAAAGCAGAGGCTCAATGTCGCGGCAATTCATTTCGATGACGTGCAATCGCAAGCGTCGCTTTAGTTACCGACGACCACGACCGTAGTTTGCATCCCGGTCGCGATAGTCGTGCCGGTCGTTTGAGACCCACACGCGATTATAGCGGCCTTCATAGTGGCCCACCACGTAGCGGCGTTGATCGTATCCGCGATAGCCACGTTCGACGACCCAGCAGGCCGGCACCCAGACTTGGACGCTCACATCGCGCCAGTAGCCGTTTGGCGCGTATGATTCGCAACGGTCATCGACGACGACTGCGGTGCGCCCGGGATAATCATGGTAGCTGTCGTTAATCGCGGAGGCGACGATGAGGCCGCCGATAAAGCCACCGACAATCGCCAGCCCCTTGTCGCTGGCAGCAGCGGGCTTGGGGGTGAGCGAGAGAGCGGTGGCGGCAACAAGAGCAAGAGCAGTGATTTTGGTTTTCATATAATCTCCAAGGTTGGTTCATTCCTTGGGACGCAACTCGCTTTGCTTTTATTCAAATTCTTTTCTCGTTTCCAACTATCTATGGATCAATTGTTAATTGGGGGGTCCTTTAGCGTCCAATTAAAATAACCGCGTAAACATCGCCCTTGTGCCCCGTCGACGGTCCGCCGATGACGGCTGGGACACCGGGGCGCAGGGCGAGGCCGGTTGACATCAGCGTGCGGCCGTTTTTTAGCCAACGCACTTTAACCCGTACCGATCTGCCATCGGAGGATTCGGTTTGAATTTCGAGTTCGTTGCCTTCGCCTAAAGAGAGATGGCCATTTTCCGGTACGTCGAGCGACGCATTGTCATCGCCAAGAAACCGGTAGCTCTCGAAGCGCAAAATTCGTCGGAGGGTCGGCTCATACGCGGATAGCCGTCGATCGGTTTCCCCATGATCGTTGGACGCGGAGATCAGGATTCCCTGGATTCGCGCGTGCTCGGCGGCATGCGCGAGGGGTGCGAGCGTGGCGGAAAACGCGAGTAGAAAAAAAGAAAATATCAGTCGGTTTGTTTTCATGGATGATCCTTTAGTTTTTGCGTCAATAGGCGGCGGGCGTGATAAAGTCGGGACATAACCGTTCCAGTGGGAACTCCGGTGGCAGCGGCAATTTCTTCATAAGACAGTCCCTCGACCTCACGCAAGGCAAGCGCCGCGCGCAATTTTGGCGGGAGGCTTTCGAGCACCTGCCTGAGGTGGGCGAGGCGTTCATTGCCCTCGGCTTGCTGGCGCGCATCGTCGGTCGTGGTCGGCTCCGGGGCCGACTCGACCGTGTCGTCATTTACCGAGAACGGAAGAAACCGATGATACCAGCGCTGCTGTTTTCTCAAGTGATCGATGGCGCGGCGCACCGCGATCGGATGAATCCACGTCGTGAATTTGGCATCGCCGCGAAATTGCGGCAGCCGCTTCCAGATCGTAAGCCACACTTCCTGGCAAACATCGCGCGAGTCATGTTCGTTGCGTACGATGGCGTGGATGAGGCGGAAGAGGTGCGCATAATGTTCCCGCATGAGGACGCCGAATGCGCCTTCGTCACCCGCTTGGGCGCGACGCAGGATCTCGGGATCGGTTGTGATGGAGGCTGGCTCGGCCACAGCAGCGGGAAAACGTCAGTGGATTGTTACGGACAGAGATGGGCCTCGGCGACGATGGGCAGATCAAGATGGATCAGGCTCTGGTTCAACGCCACAGGATTGGGTGCATTGAGACAAAATCCGTAACCCGCGCCGAGCGCGATATGATTGCAGGCATTTTCGTCGAGCAACACCTGGTGAAAAAAACGATCCCTGTGCTGGGCGGACGGCGTCCGGCGGGAAAGGGGATCGGCGGACGGGGAATGGAGCACGATTGCGACCTCGCCCAGCCCTCGAGCGCCCGGATCGGTATCAAGTAGCTGAAGAAGCAGCGGTTCATTTTTCTTCGCGCCGGCGCTGACCACGATACCGTCCCGAAATTCTAATTCGATCCCGTCGATCGCTGCACCGCCAAACACGACAGGACGCGCCACCCGCACGGTGCCGTTGGCGGAATCCTTGTGGGGTAACGTGAAGACCTCTTCCGTCGGCAGATTGGCGAGGAATGAAATGCCGGATCGGGTTCGCATGGCCGCGGTACACCAGCGATGTTCCGCGGGAAGCGAGACGGTGAGAGCTGTGCCTTCTCCGTTGTACGAAAGTGAGGCGAACCGGTTCGCGTTCAAGGCGTCTCCGCGCGTTCGCAACTTTCGCAAATGAATGTTCCAAGCGGAAAACATCTCCTCTTCCGCAGATTTTTCCGAGGCTTTCGGGGCGCAGGCAGGAATGCGCATCGTGTCGAATACAGCGTCCCATAATGCTGGGAGCCTGTTTGCCGCGGGCAACTCAGGATAGACCGCATCGGCCCATTCCTGCGTGGGCGACGGGACGGCGGTCCAGTTGGTTGCGGCCCGCATCAACTGTTGTACGACCGGTGCGATGTAGTCGTTGCCGATCCGCCTCGTTTCCACCGCGGTTGCAGGAGAAATTCCGCTCATGAGTCCGGGCTGGCTGCCGAGCAAAAACAGGACGGCGTCACAGCGGCCGATGTGCTCATTGATCTTGTGGGCGTTGGCGGCCACCACCTGCGACAGCCCCCGCCAATTTCCTCGGAGGGCAAATTCCCGCAGCCGCTTTGGGTTGCTCCAGATTACTTCAATCATGCCGGGAGCGGTGCCGGCGACCTTGAACGCAGCGGCCCGGATCGCGTTGACGAGCGACTCCGCGCTGGGCGACACACCGTGACTTTCATAGGGCTCGGCGATAATCAGACGTTGCCCGGATTGCAGGTTTAATCCGGTGCGCACAATCAACTCGGAATAGGCCGCGAGGCGCATTGAAAAATCCGATGGCATGATCACGCGGCGGATAGTCTTCGTTGAGCCGTTTTGCGAACCATGATCGCGCACGGTAGGCGTGATCGCGAGAGCGTCAATCGAGGACGTGGTTGGAGTTACGCGCGTGGTCTACCTACCATTCCCAGCTGTTACAATGTCCGGTCGTTCAGTTTGAACTGAGCGACGATCTGCCGTGCGGCTTCGTCGGCGGAGTTTCTCTCGGTATTGATCCGCAGATCGGATCGGGGAATCAGGGGAGAATTGAACACACCGCGGCTCTTCAACTCGCGATACAAGGGGAGCTCGGTGATTTTTTTGAAATGTTTCCGCTGGCTTGCGCCGAGGCGGGCCTCGATGGCTGTTTCGCTCGCGAGCAATTCGACCGATAGCAGCTCGATCCCAATCGCCGACCATTCGCCAAACAGCCAGTCGATGAAAGACTGCGGCACAGAGTTTTCCGGCGAAAAAGTAAAAATCACGCCCGGCGCAGGTTGTCTGGCAGCCCGGATAAAAAATTCCCGCCACAACTGCTCACGTCGTTGAATGAATCCGGGCGTTCCCATTGCGTACAGCTGCAGCGCTTCGTCCGCGGCGATATGGTTGTGATAAAGCTGATAGCCAGTCAGGGTGACCAGCTTCCGGGCGATCGTCAGTTTACCCGTGGCCGGTCGGCCGTGGAGGAAAACCAGGTTCATGAGGTTAAAGTTACCGGCGTGTCGTCCACCTCAACCGTGCTGAACCTCGAGCAGAACCGCATCGTCAAGATAGTGGTGAAGGTAACCGTAGGTCACGGTGCCATAACCACCTTGGCCCCATTGCGGGCCCCAGGAATTTTTGAAGATGAAATAAGCATCCTCGATCCGCCCGGTCGGCGATTTGTAACCGACCAACGTCACGGCGTGACCCATATCCTCACGGGCATTCTGGCCGCTTAGATAGCCATTGATGATGCGGGCATTCGGCCACGCCATGCCCACGGCCACGGGCAGACCGCTGTTGAGGGTCAGGACAATATTGTTGAGCAACGTCGTTCGACCGCGGCCCGGGAGCTGATGGGCAAAAACCCGTTGGTGATCGCGCGCTTCCTGGACAATGGCGGGAGCGGGATCGCCGATCGATTCGATCCTGCGGCCAAAGGTGTTCGGCATTGCCGATTGCAACGGGATCCCGTACGCGCGCAACGCCGAGACCACTTCCGCCAGCGAAAATCCTTCGTCGCGAAATTCCTTCGCGCCAGCGTTGTCGCTCCCCACCGTGCCGGGTGCCGGCATCCGCTGAACTGATTTCCGGACGGCCCAAATGAGGTATTCCTCGGAAAATTTTTCCACCTTGCCCGAGAGCTCGGCATTTTGGAATTCCAACGCGCTCACGATCGCAAAGACGGCGCAGCTGGGACGGGCGCCTTGATTCTTCACGCCTAATTCCAGTTTGAAGAATTGCGGCCGCAAATCGACCTCCGGCAGAAGTGTCGCGGGTTGGCCGAATGTTTGCAGCAGGGTATCAAACGTCGAGAGGCGCTTGCTGGCGACGTGGACGTGGCGCACGACTGGCGGCGGGGGCGGCGAATTTCTGGTGGCTTCGTCCGCGGCCTGCTCCGCTGCCGGGTCGTAATTAAAACGCGCCTGCCATTCAGGGGAAAGATCGCGGAGACGAACGGAGGCCATGCCGTTGGCATGGGTAATCATCAGCGAATGTACACTGACGGAGCGGACGGTCACGTCGTGGTAAATAACTTTGCCGACCGGAAGCGTGTCGATTTTCGCTCCTGCTTTGAGGAGTTCGTTTGCCGATGCCAGCGACGCGCAAGCGAGTGCGATACTGGCGATCACGATGACGAAATGGCGGGAAAGTCTCATTGGTGGCGGGCGGAGCATACAAGCCGGCGCTGCTTTAACGCAATCCGCCAAAACAAAAGTGCGGCCGTTGCGGGCCGCACTTGGGTGAAATCGGTGAAATTTAAAATTTCCTTACTTGCCGAGGCTCTTGCGCAGATCGTCGAGCTGGCCGGCGGAGCCGAGGAGGACATTGCGGCTGGCGATGAACTTCGCGTATTCCTCGATGAAGATTTTGCCCGGCGGACGGAAATCGAACTCCTTGGGATTGTCGCGGAAGAACTCGCGGTGAACGCGGGTCCAGACGAGGCGGCCGTCGGTATCGATGTTGATCTTGGTGACGCCGAGCTTGGCGGCGGGGAGGTATTCGTTGACGTCGACGCCCACCGAACCGGCGATTTGGCCACCGGCGGCGTTGATGCGGGCAACTTCATCCTGGGGAACGGAAGAAGAACCGTGCATCACCAGCGGGAAACCAGGAATGAGTGCCTTGATCTTCTCAAGAACTTCGAAGTGCAGCGATTGCTTGCCCTTGAATTTGAAGGCACCGTGCGAGGTGCCGATGGCGCAGGCGAGGGAATCACAGCCCGTCTTTTTAACGAAATCCTGTGCTTCCTCGGGATTGGTGAGGGTGGCGTGGCCGTCTTCAACCTTGATGTCTTCCTCGACACCACCGAGCATGCCGAGTTCCGCTTCGACCGAAATACCCTTGGCGTGAGCTTTCTCCACCACGCGCTTGGTGATCTCGACGTTCTTGTCGAACGGATCGTGCGACGCGTCGATCATCACGGAACTGAAAAAACCGGAATTGATGCAATCGTAGCAGGTTTCCTCGTCACCGTGGTCCAGATGCACCGCGAAGATCGCCTCGGGGAAAATCTCGCTGGCCGAGCGGATGATAGCTTCCAGCATGCGCTTGTCGGTGTATTTGCGCGCGCCCTTGGAAATCTGGATGATGAAAGGGGCCTTCGATTGGATGGCGCCCTTGAAGAGGCCCATGGCCTGCTCGGCGTTATTGATGTTGTAGGCACCGACGGCATATTTGCCATAGGCGTGTTTGAAGAGCTGGGCGGTGGTGACGATCATGGTTAAATAATTATCCGATAGATAGCCGTTCGCGGAAAGCTGCTACAAGCCTATAGTTGGCCAATCAACCAGCGTTCTCGTGTCATACTGGGCGAAATTAGCCGCCCTAAACCAGTTAACGCGGCTCGACAGTTTATCGCGGCGGAAATTCGAACTCCGCCTTGTCCTGTTTCTGCGACAGAACGAGATAGGCGCTGAATTTGTTGCCGCGCTTTGAAACGAAATTTTCGATGAGATTCGAGCGGCCTTCCTCCAACAGCCGCCGCACTTCTTCCACGGGAATTTCGATGTCGCACAGCTTCTTGGAGAGCTTGAACACCTGCCGGTTTTCCTGGTCGGGCTTGCGCACATAATAGGCGTCCCCGAGTTCAACCAATTCGCCGGCGGGAGTTTTGCTTTCGCCGAGCACATGCGCCTTGGAGAGATCCGCCTTGGCTCGGGCCTTGCGCTCGATCGGCTTGCCGTCCTTGCCGATTTTTGCCGCACGGGGCGGAAACTCCCATGACATCTTGCCGCCCTCGCGTTTCAGGAACGCATCGAAGGGCCGCCCTTTCTTTGAGATGAAACCTTGGATGAGATCGGTTTTCCCCTCGGAAACCATTTTGATGGCCTGTTCGGGCGCAACTGCCTTCTGGCACATGATCCGCCCTACGCGGAACGTCTGCTTCCAGCCTTCGCCCTCGGGTTCACGCAAAATATAACTGCTGCCGTTTTCGCAGAGTTGCGCGCCGGTCGTGGGATCGGTCCAGAAAGACGTGAGCGTGGCGATGTCGGCTTTATCGCCGAAATCGAATTCGGTTTTCCACTTCTTGACCGTTATTTTCTTCTTCGTCTCCTCGACCTGACCGAGCTTCAACAAGGCGGAAAAACGATTGCGCGTTTTGTTGGAAATAAATCCATCGAGCGGACCAACCTGCCGTTTCTCGATGAGATCCTTGACCTCCGGCTCCTCCATGCGGCGGCCGCCGATGATCTTGTAAACCATGAGTTCGCCGTCCTGCGATTTGTAACCGCGGAGCGTTTCCCGCATCGGTTTGCCGTCGGTGGGCGAAATGATCTCGGTCATGCGCGCGACGGAATCGTCCTCCTCAAAACCTTTCACGCGTTCGACCATGCCCTTCGTCTCCTTGACGATTTCGTCCATGAATTTCTCGCGCGAGAATTTCCCGTGTTCCATCTGACGGAGGTTGAATTCCCATTCGCCCGTCATCGCCGGACTGGTGATCTCCTCCGCTTTTACGGCAGCCAAAAATTGCAACAACTGCTCGGCCTTCGTCGTCGGCATCAACTCGCGCTGATTCCGATCGATATACTTTTGATTAACGAGCCCCTCGATCGTGTCCGCGCGCGTGGCGGGTGTGCCGAGGCCGCGATCCTTCATGGCTTCAGCGAGTTCCTCGTCGTCAACGAGTTTTCCCGCGCCTTCCATTGCTGAAAGCAAAGTAGCTTCCGTGTAGCGGGGCGGCGGACGGGTGGTTTCGCTGTGCAGCACTGGTTCGACGGTCTTCGCCTTGGCTTTATCCTCGGGCGACATCGCCGGGAGCGCCTTGGAGTCAGGGGAATCGTCCTCGACGGTCGTCTTGCCATAGACCGCGAGCCAGCCGGGAGAAGTCAGAACCTTGCCTTCGGTCTTAAAGGTATGCGTCGCGACGACGCTGAGCCGGGTGGTGATGTCGAACTCCGCCGCGGGATGAAACGTGGCGATAAAGCGCCGCGCGATCATGTCGAATAACTTGGCCTCGGACTCGTCGAGGTTCTTCGCTTCGTGTTGCGTCGGGATGATCGCAAAGTGATCGGAAACCTGGGCGTTGTTGAAAATACGCTTGTTCGGATGCACCCAGCCGGAATCGAGCACGCGCCGGGCATGCGACTGCAAATTGCCGGTGAGATTGCCGAGGGTTTCGCGCACGAGCGGAATATAATCCTCGGGCAAGGCGCGCGAATCCGTACGCGGATAAGTGATCATCTTATGCCGTTCGTAGAGGGCCTGCGCGATTTGCAGGGTTCGTTTGGCGGGAAACCCAAAGCGTCCGTTGGCCTCGCGCTGCAAGGTCGTCAAATCGTAGAGACGCGGCGCGGTCTGCGTGCTGGCTTTCTTTTCCTCGGAAACCACCGCCATCGGCCGGCCTTGGCAGGCGGCGACAATCGCCTCGGCGGTTTTCTTGACCCAGAGGCGATCGACGCGGTCATGCTCGTCGTCGTTCTTCTTGAAATCAGGACGCTGGTAGGAGCCCTCGTAATTGCCCTTGGCAATTTCAAACGTCGCGGTGACACGCCAGTAGTCGCGCGGCTTGAAATTACGGATTTCCAACTCGCGGTTAAAAACGATGGCGAGGGTGGGGGTTTGCACGCGACCCACGGAGGCGACATTGCCGGCGCGCGAACCAAACATGCGCTTCGTGAGGGCGCGGGTGCCGTTGATGCCGATGAGCCAGTCGCTCTCGCTGCGGCAGCGGGCGGCGTCGGCGAGACCCTGCATTTGCTCGGCGCTGCGGAGGTGCTTGAAGGCTTCCTTGATGCCTTCGTTCGTCATCGATGACATCCACAGGCGCTGGAAGGGCTTTTTGCACTTCGTGAGCTGGTAGATATAAGTAAAGATCAGTTCGCCCTCGCGACCGGCGTCGCAGGCATTGATGACGCTCGTGACGTCCTTGCGGGCGAGGAGCTTTTTGAGTTGGTCGAAACGCGATTTTGAATCAGGGATCGGCTGCAGCTCGAATTTTTCCGGGATAATGGGCAACGTCTCCAGCCGCCAGAAGCCGTATTTTTTCTTGTCGATGTCCTCGGGCATTTGCAGTCCGACCAGGTGACCGACGGCGGACGAAATCACATATTCGTCGTTTTCAAAATGATCGCCCTGTTTCGGTATTTTGCCCAAAGCGCGCGCTAAATCGGTGGCAACGGAGGGTTTTTCTGCAATAATGAGACACTTCATGTGGGGGAGGACCCGTTAGCTCCCCCGCGACGAATTTCAAGCAATACTTTTTGCGAGTGTCGATCGGACCGCAACAAACGACCGCATTTTAGCTACGGAAGATGCAGGTAA
>JAYVMJ010000540.1:0-6722 GCA_043759025.1 Verrucomicrobiota bacterium
TGATGAGGACGTCGATCAGCTTGATACCGACGAAGGGAATGATGATCCCGCCGAGGCCGTAGATGAGCAGATTGCGGCGGAGCATGGCGGCGGCGCCCACGGGACGGTAAGCCACGCCGCGCAAGGCGAGGGGAATGAGCGCGATGATCACGAGGGCATTGAAGATGACGGCGCTCAGAATGGCACTGGCAGGCGAGGCGAGCCGCATGATGTTCAACGGCGCGATCGCGGGGAAAGCGCCCACGAGCATGGCCGGAATAATCGCGAAGTATTTGGCGATGTCGTTCGCAATACTGAAGGTCGTGAGCGAGCCGCGGGTGATCAGCATCTGTTTGCCGATCTCGACAATCTCGAGCAGCTTGGTGGGATTTGAATCGAGATCGACCATGTTGCCCGCTTCCTTGGCCGCCTGAGTGCCGGTGTTCATGGCGACGCCGACGTCAGCCTGCGCGAGAGCGGGTGCGTCGTTGGTGCCGTCGCCCGTCATCGCGACGAGGTGGCCCTTGGCCTGTTCATCGCGGATGCGCGCGAGTTTCATCTCGGGTGTGGCTTGCGCGAGGAAATCATCCACGCCGGCCTCGGCGGCGATGGCGGCGGCGGTCAGCGGATTGTCGCCGGTGATCATAACGGTGCGGATGCCCATCGCCCGGAGTTGGGCGAAACGTTCCTTGATGCCGCCTTTCACGACGTCCTTCAGGTGAATGACACCGAGCACTTCGCGGCCGTCGGCGACGGCGAGCGGCGTGCCGCCGGCGCGGGAGATGGCCTCGACGGCTTCGGTGACGGCGGCGGGATAATTGCCGCCTTGCGACTCGACCCAGGCTTTGACGCTGGCGGCAGCGCCCTTGCGGATGGAGCGGCCCGGCTGGCCGGCAGCGGCCGCCAAGTCGACACCGCTCATGCGGGTCTGCGCGGTGAAAGGAACAAACGTCGCATGCGGCACGGCGATCTCACGGCCGCGGAGATTGAATTTTTCCTTTGCGAGCACGACGATGCTGCGACCCTCAGGCGTTTCGTCGGCGAGCGAGGCGAGTTGCGCGGCGTCGGCGAGACGTTCGCGCGTGATGCCCGGCGCGGGCACGAAGTCGCTGGCCTGGCGGTTGCCGAGGGTGATCGTGCCCGTTTTGTCGAGCAGGAGAACGTCGATGTCGCCCGCCGCCTCGACCGCGCGGCCCGAGGTCGCGAGCACGTTGCGCTGCAGGAGGCGGTCCATGCCGGCGATGCCGATGGCGCTGAGCAGGCCGCCGATCGTGGTGGGAATGAGGCAGACGAGCAGCGCGATCAGCGTGGTGATGGAGAACGCGACATGGGCGTAGACGCCGAATGGTTTCAGCGCGAGGATGACGAGCAGGAAGATGATCGTGAGGGCCGACAGCAGGATGGTGAGGGCAATCTCATTCGGCGTTTTCTGGCGCGAGGCGCCCTCGACCATGGCGATCATGCGGTCGATGAAAGTATTGCCGGGCTCGGAAGTGATGCGGATCACGACGCGATCACTGAGGACACGCGTGCCGCCCGTGACGGCGCAACGGTCGCCACCGCTTTCGCGAACAACTGGGGCGGATTCGCCGGTGATGGCGGATTCGTCGACGGAGGCGATGCCCTCGATGACGTCGCCATCGGCGGGGATGACGTCGCCGGTCTCGCAGACCACGAGGTCGCCTTTGCGCAGATCGGTAGCGGCGGCTTTTTCTTCGCGCCCATCGCGGAGCCGGCGACCAAAGGTTTGCGTGCGGGCGCGCTTGAGCGTGTCGGCTTGCGCCTTGCCGCGCCCTTCCGCCACGGCTTCGGCGAAATTGGCGAAGAGCACGGTGAATAACAGCCACAAGGCAACCTGAAGTACGTAGCTGAAGGGCTCCTTTGAGGTGAAAAGTTGTTCAAAGGTCAGCAGCGCGCCGATCAGGGTGACAAACATGACCGGGTTTTTCAGCTGTGCCCGTGGGTCGAGTTTTTTAAACGAATCGGCGACGGCCTGCCGCAGAATCTGGCGGTCGAAAAGGGAAACGGCTTTGGTACTCATGGAAAAAAGAAAATGGATTGATCGCGCGTCGGAGGGATGACGGTGGAAGTTAGAACAAGGTTCCGGTGCCCATCAGGTAGTGCTCAATGATGGGTCCCATCGCCAGGCCTGGCAGGAAGGTGAGCGCCCCGACGAGCACGACGGTGCCGATGAGCAGTACGATGAAGGTAAAGCCTTCGACCTTGAAAGTACCTGCGCTGGCCGGAACGAGCTTCTTGCCGGCAAGATTTCCGGCGAGCGCCAGGATCGGCACAATCATGAGAAAGCGTCCGATGAGCATCGCGACGGCGAGGGTGACGTTCCAATGTGGATTGCCGTCCGCGGGGTTGGCGGTGAGGCCGGCAAAGGCTGACCCGTTGTTGCCGACCGCGGAACTGTACGCATAGAGGATTTCGCTGAAGCCGTGAGGTCCGGCGTTGTTGAGGCCGGCCTGGCCCCAGGTGGAGATGCTGGCCCACGCGGTGCCAGCGAGAATGGTGGCGGAGAGCACGATCAGCACGAGCATGACCAGCTTCACGTCGTAGGCCTGGATTTTTTTGCCGAGGTATTCCGGCGTGCGACCGACCATGAGGCCGGCGATGAACACGGCGAGAACCACGAAGATCAACATGCCGTACAGGCCGGAGCCGACGCCACCGAAGATGACTTCGCCGGTTTCGATGTTGAAGAGCGGCACGAGACCGCCGAGTGGCGTGAACGAATCGTGCATGGCGTTGACGGCACCGCAGGAGGCATCCGTCGTGACGGTGGCGAAGAGCGCGGAATTAAAGATGCCGAAGCGGACTTCCTTGCCCTCCATGTTGCCATCAACGACGGCGACGCCGAGTTTCTGGTGAATGGGATTGCCCGACGACTCGGCTTTCCAGCAGACCACCGTGCCGGCGATAAACATCGCGGCCATCGCGGCCCAAACGGCCCAGCCGTGACGCTGATTTCTTACCATGCGGCCGAGGAAATAGGTGAGTGCGCTGGGAATGGCGAAAATCGAAAGCATCTGGAGAAAATTCGAGAGCGCCGTGGGATTTTCAAACGGATGGGCGGCATTGGCGTTGGTGTAGCCGCCGCCGTTCGTGCCGAGCATTTTGATGGCGACCTGCGAAGCCATCGGACCCTGCACGATCGTTTGAGTGTCGACGGACTGGTCGACCATCACGGGTGTTTTGCCGTCGGCGGCGAGGACTGGCTGGCCCTTGTCGTCGTTTTTCGGCACCTGAATCGTGTAAGCCTCGTAGGTTTTTGCCGTGGTGAATGGCTTGAAATTCTGAATCATGCCCTGGGAAACGAGGAAGAGCGCAAAGACGAAACTGACCGGCAGCAGCAGGTAGTAAGTGACCCGCACGACATCGACCCAGAAGTTGCCGATCGTCTGGGCGGTTTGCCGGGCGATGCCGCGCACCAGGGCGGCGGCGATGGCGATGCCCGCCGCGGCTGAGGTGAAGTTGTGAATTGTCAGCGCGACCATTTGCGAAAAATACGACAGGGTCGATTCGCCCGCATAGCTTTGCCAGTTGGTGTTGGTCGTGAAACTGGCGGCGGTATTGAACGCGAGGTGCGGTGACAACCCGGGGAAGGCTTGCGGATTCAGCGGGAGGTGGTCTTGGTACCGCAGAATGAAGTAGGTGAACAGCAGTCCGATGAGACTGAAGGCCAGCAAAGCGAACGTGTAGCCGATCCAGTTTTGTTCCTTCGCGGAATCAATGCCGCAAAGGCGATAGGTGAGCCGCTCGAAAGGCCGCACGACGCGGTCGAGCCACGTCCGGCCGCGCGGATCGAGTACTTGCACGAGATAAATCCCGAGCGGTTTGGTGATGAGGAGCAAAGCGCCCACATAAAGGGCAAATTGGAACCAGGCGTTGGGATTGTTCATGGCGGGTGCCGCTTAAAATTTTTCCGGACGAATCACGGCGGTGACGAGGTAGGCGAGGAGGGCGAGTGAAATGAGGCCGATGAGGATGTTTTCCATGGCGGGAGAGTTTGAATTGATCAACGCGGCCAGCTCAGCGGATCTTTTCGCAGAAAGCGGCGTAGGCGGCGCTCAGGATAAAAAAGGCCACGGTGGCGGCGACATACGGAAGGTCGTTCATGGGAATTTGGTGTTTTTCACCGGGCCTTTTTGCGCGACTGCGCTGTCGTATTGACGACGACCCGTTGGATTTACCCAAACGATAGCATTACTCGACCGATCGGCCCAGTTAAGGGTCGGGGTGAACCCGTTAAGAAAGTATTAAGAGCCTTGGCCTTGCCCTCTACTAATGGTCAGCGCGCCGGTGGGAGCTGCGGGGCTTTCCTCAAAGCCGGGGCTTGCCGCCGTTTTGAACCGACCTTAAGGACTTCGTTTTCCGATTAACCATTCCCATGCAAAAATTTCTCCGCCTCGAATTCATTCCCGTTAACTCCGATTTTGGGCTGCTCGTGTTGCGCCTGGTGTTTGGCGGCTCGCTGCTCTGGCTGCACGGCTGGGGGAAATTATTGAATCTGGTCAATGACCGGACGTCTTTCCCGGATATTATCGGCATCGGCCATGTGCCGACCCTTTTGCTCGCGATCTTTGCCGAGGTGGTATGCTCGACGCTCGTGGTCGTCGGGGCGTTTACGCGGATGGCTGCCGTTGTGATCGGCGTAAACATGAGCGCGGCATTCTTCATCGTGAACAGCGCGCGGCTGAAGGGGCCGACCAATGGTGAACTCTCTTTCCTTTACCTGACCGGTGCCGTCGTGTTGTTGGTGGCGGGTGCGGGAAAGTATAGCCTCGACAAAAAGTGAACGAAATTGCGCCGCTCGAGATGAATTGTAGCCATGGGCCTCTGGCCGGTGGATCAGGCTAACGTTTCGCCCGGCGGGATGCCTGTCGCTACGAGTTGAGCAAGCAGGACTGGGCGTACGGCTCAGGTCTTTGCGCTGTTGTCGCAGTGGATGTGAGCCCGGCGACGTTGCGCCGTGTAATTGCGAATTTCCGCGGCAAACGTCGGATTGAATTGGAGACCGGGTTTTTTCTGCGCGTGGCGCGCCCCCAATTCTTCGTCGGCGGCAGCAGTTGCGATCAACAGCAGCAACTCCTGGCGGTCCGGCAGGCGTCGCGCCGGGAAACCGATATGGTTCGTCAGCCAGAGGATGGTCTTTTGCAAAGGTGTCTGTTCGGTGGCACTCACGCCCGCATGGTGCATGGACAGTGACAGCGGAGTCAATCCGCGCCGTCTCCTGGGTTTTCGATAAATATGGAGCGCCGGGCGCGGGTCCCCGGGGGCGGACGGTCCGCTGAAATCGCTTCCACTTTGAATTGCGACACGCGGAAACCGATCTAACTGTAAAGGCCTGTTCATGCGTGTTTTCATCAGTCTTTTTTTTGCGTTCACCTTGCCCCTGATGACGGTTGCCGGCTTTGCCGAGCCACTCCGCGAATTCAACGTGCGCGACTTTGGCGCAGTTGGCGACGGGGTGGTGCTCGATACTGCGGCGATCAACCGCGCCATTGAGGCGGCGTCCGCTGCGGGAGGTGGCACGGTGCGTTTCACGGCGGGCGTTTACCTGAGTTTTTCGGTGCGACTCAAAAGCAACGTCACGCTTTACCTCGAAAAAGGAGCGGTACTGATGGCAGCGACTCCCGCGCCGGATTTTGGCGCCTATGATCCGCCGGAACGGAATGAGTCGGGAGAAAAATTCCAGTACCAGGATTTTGGTCATAGTCATTGGCACAATAGCCTGATCTGGGGTGAAGGGCTGGAGAATGTCACCCTCGCCGGCGCTGGCTTGATCGATGGCAAAGGACTCGTGCGGAATGCGGGCGGGCGCCGCAGCGATGGACCCAATGGCACGCCGACTTCAGCGGCCGGTACGCCAGCGGGGGCAAACAGTGGCGCGCCGATGGGCAATGTCATCGGTGTCGGTGACAAGGCTATCGGCCTTAAAAATTGCCGCAACGTGGTCATCCGCGACCTATCCTTGCGCTTGTGTGGTCACTTCGCGGTGCTGGCAACCGGCGTCGATCAATTGACGCTGGCGAATCTCACCGTTGATACGAACCGCGACGGTTTTGATCTCGACGCCTGTCGCGATGTCGTCGTGCGCGATTGCCGGGTCAACGCTCCGAACGACGACGCGATAGTGCTGAAAAGTTCCCATGCGCTGGGGAAAATCCGTGACGTGGAAGATGTTCGCGTCGTGGGCTGTACGGTCAGCGGTTACGACGCGGGCACGCTCCTCGATGGCACGCTTCAGCAAACCATGGTTCACGCGCCTGATCGCGACGGACCGACGGGTCGCATCAAATTGGGCACGGAGTCGAGTGGCGGTTTTAAGCGCATCACCATCGCCGACTGTACGTTTGAGCATTGCCGGGGACTCGCGATTGAAACGGTCGACGGTGGTGCGATTGAAGACGTAACGGTTCGAAATCTGACCATGCGGGACATCGTGAACTCGCCGATCTTTATTCGCTTGGGTAACCGGGGACGCAGTCCGGCCGGCACGCCGGTCAGTTCGATTCGCCGCGTGACAATAAGCGACGTGACCGTGGCGAATGCCGACGCCCGTTATGCTTCGATTATCGCTGGATTGCCGGGGCATCCGGTGGAAGAGGTGAGTTTGAAAAATATTCGGATCGGCTACAAAGGCGGCCTCACCCTCGTGCAGGTGGCGCGGCAACCGGCGGAATTGATCAATCCCTTCTTTTTGCGCGGTGCGGGACTGGCGGGGCCGCGTGATC
>JAYVMJ010000541.1:0-12272 GCA_043759025.1 Verrucomicrobiota bacterium
AAAGCCACGACCACGCTAATTGCGCTGGTCACGTTGGCACTTTCCTTGATGCATACTTCTTGGAAACTGCATTTTTCCCCGCGGGCCACTCCGAATGCACCCACCACGAAATCCGCGATGGCGTCGGAGCGGGTCGCAGCCACGCCCAACGCGAAGGCGGAATCAGGTGATAAGTCGGAATTCTTCGAAGCTAAAACGCGCCATGCAGCTCCAAATTCCGATTCTGCCGATCAGGAAACGCCGCAATCGCTCCTCACACTTTGCGCTGCACTTGGGTCCGATGATCCGATACGCCACGATCTGGCATTCAGAGAACTCATCCCGGCGCTCATCACACAGGATGCCGAGGCCGCTGGTTATCTGGCTGCTACCTGGCCGCCCGGTCCCATCCGCGCTGAACTCCTTCGCTGCGTCAGCCAGGAATGGTGCAAACGTGATCCGATCGCTGCCATTGAATGGGCCGCGGGATTAACTGATTACGGTGAACGAATGAGCACGCTTCAGGACGGATGCGTTCAAATTTCACAATCCAATCCAGCGGAGGCGATCGCGCTTGCGACGCGTTTTAACAGCGATGACGGAACCCTGGAAAGTATCGCCCAGCTCTGGGCCAGAACCGATATCGCGGCGGCTTTGGAATGGACGCGTCGTCAATCGCCGGGCGAGCAGCGCGACCGGTTGATGGCGCGCATCGCGTTTGTGAAAGCGGAGACGCTCCCCGCTGACGCCGCTCAACTGGTCTCCAACGAAATTGCCCCGGGCCAGGCCCAGGATGAAGCATTCATGTCCGTGCTCCACCAATGGGGACTTGTCGATCAAGCCGGCGCGGCCGACTGGCTGGCGAGGGTCGCCGACCGATCCCTACGCGAGCGAGCCATCAATGAACTGGTAGGCTTGGCCCGAAGAGTGAGATGATTCTCCGACTTCCTGTAATGAGGATTTTCTCTAATGTGATGAAGATTTCATTTACTGCCGACCGAGACGAAATTGTCGAGACGGCCGAAGTTGCTTCCGTTATTCCGAACTCCGCTGCTTCGAGGAGAGATGTTGAGATTCACGACGAACTCCTAGCAATTGATCATGTCTCGATAAAAGGAATGAAGTATGAAGATGCACGGATACTTATCGATCGCGATTTGAAGGCGGGAGAGGAGCGGACTTTCATCTTTTATGGCCGGAGAGATTTTTTAATCAGCGCGAAATTCGATATGACTTTGTAGTTGTTGGCCGCGTGACGCAGAAGTAGCCGCCTGCATATCGCATGGTCCGTAAGCGCCCGGGCCAGTGCCTTGTAGACAGAGCGTAATGGTGAGGATTACGAGCCGAGCTCTGACCTGATGGCCGTCGTAATGGTCACAATTAAGACTGAGAGGGATCAGAGGAGTGGCGTAGTCTCTGGCGCTTGCCAGTGGGCGGGCAGCAGTGGCGCCAAGTCACCTTTGGCCGTCATCGCTGGTACTCGTCCATTTCGCGGCCGCGAATTCATCATTGCGATCCGCAGAAACATACGACCGACGGTCCTTTTCACCAAGCTTCGTTCCGGAGTTTGCGGATGGCCTCGAGTTGTTTGCCCGGAGCGTTGCGCGGAAATGAATTTCCTCAGCGCCGGGCCGGCGTGATTCCCGCGAGTTCTCCCACCGCGCGCTCGCGCAGCGCTTCGTCGGGAAAACCGGCCACCCACGCGGTGGCGCCAGTTTGGTCGTGTTCGGCCCAGCGGTGGAGAACCGAAATTACCGCTTCGGTCTGAGCGGGACCGGGCGGGATTTCCCGCAACACGTAAGCCGCGGCCTCGGTGGGTTTGGTGTCGGCCATCACGTAGCCCACCCGCGCCACCGCCTGGTCGCGTTGCATGCTCGGACCATGCGCCGTCGCCCATGACTCCGCCGCCGAAAGATCTTTGGTCGCCCACGCCTGCACGAGATTGCCGAGGGTTTGCTCGTCGCCACCGTAGCCGAGCGTGTCCCATACATGCACCGCCTCCGCTGGATTCGTTGCCACCACGCCGAAACACGCGTTCTCGAATCCGGTTTTCCGGTCATCGATGCTCGCCAGACTTCCAATCCAGTCCACCGCCCCGGCAAAGTCCGCCTGCGCCCAGAGACGCGAGAGACGGCCCAACCCTTGTTCACGTCGGTCACCAGGCGCCATTTTCTCCCACACCCGCGCGGCCGCCTGACGATCCTGGCGGAACAGTGCGGGAAGAAGATCATTCAACACCCGGTTCCAATCAGCGTCATTCGGCGAATCCGCCAGGGCCGCAATTTGCCCGGGCAACGACAACTCCGCGCCGACCGATTGCGGTGGCGTCGCCGCGGACTGCATCACCGCGACTTTTGAAACCGCGCCTGCTGACCGGGTGGAATCCCCCGTCGATGCGGCGCCGGCCTTTTGTGCAGAGGCTGCGGACGCCTCGGGAGGTAGCTTCGAAGAAAAATCCGAACGACGCAATATCCGCCATCCGCACAGCGCAACGGTGCCAATGGCGATCAGGGCCACGATCCAGCGAAAAACAGATTTCATCGCGCCACCTCCGTCGCGGCAAAAACCATCCAGGGGGAAATGCGGGTGCGATCAGTCATTGCGGTGAGCCAGCCGACACCCATTGCTTTTTTTCTTCGTCCGGCGCCTTCGCCGCAGCGATCCATTGCGCGGCCGAAGCCGGATCATTTTCCCGCCAGCGCTGAAGATAATGTCCGGTGCGTTTCCACCGGAGTGGCGGATCGGAAGTAGTGAGCGCCATCCGCAAGGCAGCCGCCGGCGACCAATCCACGATGGCGTCGGAGTAGGCCTGCGCGGCTTGATCGTGCAAATCCACTTGCTTGATTTTTTCGACCCAAGCAGCGGCGGCATCGGGAGCCACCGCCGTCCAGACGTTAAAGATTTCAACGAATCCTTTTCCCCGCAACTGATCGTCCGCAATTTGCGCGACGCGATCCGCGGCGGCCGCTGGATCTTGCGTCGCCCATCGCGTCAGCACCGCAACAATCGCCGGCGGCGCAAATTCAGGCGGAAGTTTTTCCGCAAACGCCATCGCCTCCGCTGGCTTCGTGTCGGCCCACGATTCAGCAATCAGGGGGAAAACCGTCCGTTGCTCGCTTGCGTGGGTCAGCCCACGAGCCCACGCAATCGCGCCCTGCGGATCGCGCGCCGCCCACTCGCCGGCGATATTCATCAGCAAAGCATTGCGGGTATCGCCCGGCGGGAGCGATTGGACGTCGACCGAGGCGGCCACGGGATCGGAATGAACCCAAACAAAGCGAATGGCGTACAGCGCCGCGTCGCGCGATGCGCCGGGCGCCAGTTGTCGCGCCCAGGCCAACGCCGCTGACATATCCGATTTTGCCCAGCTCTCGGCGACAATTCCGATCGCCTCGATTCGCGATCTTCCCGCGGACATCGCCATCACGGCCGATGCGGCACGCGCCGGATTTTGTTTTGCGTAACTGGTCGCGGCTCCGCGAATCAATTCCAACTGGTCGCGGCTTTCGGGCTGGCTTTGCAAAAAGCCGAATGCTGCCGCCGGCGCGAGCTCGCTCCATTTTTTCACCACGGCATCGCGAAATACCGCGCGCTCACGCAATTCAACCAAGCCTCCGGCCGTAGCGAGGGCGGTTTTAATTTCGTCCAGCGAGAGCTTCGCACCGATCTCCGCCAGCTCCTTCAAGCGATCATCGGCCTTCCCTTCAGCGAGCGCTGCATGCACTCGCGTCTTCATCGTCGCAGCGGTAGCAGCAACCTCCGTTGCATTTGCTCCCATCGCCAACGTCAGCGCCCCAATGACCAGCGCCAGACGGAAAAAGCGTAACGCGAGATTCATTGGGTTTACCCTCATTCCATGGCATTCATTCGGGCAAGAGCGGAACTTCAATCTGGAAAATAAAGCAGGCGCAGCGATGGCTGCGCCTGCGAAACAGTTGGCGTGATCGGTTACGGGCTGCTGAAGGACCACTGCTGATTGTTGCCCCCGCCGTAGGTCCAGAGTTGGACATTCGCACCATCGGCGGTCGAAACACCGGCGACATCGAGACATGAACCGGAGGCGTGGACTGGCGTCACCCGATAATAGCCACCGCTCGTCGCGGCGAAGGTCCATTTTTCATTGTTTCCGCCGCTATAGCTCCACAACTCGACCTTCGTGCCGTCGGCGGTCGCGGAGTTATAGACATCGAGACCCTTGCCGCTGGCGACGCCGATAATGCTGAACTGGTTGCTGCCGCGATTCAGCAACGTCCAGCGCTGGTTGTTGCCGCCACCGTACGTCCATTGGATGATCTGCGTGCCGTCGGCCGTGCTGTTGCCGGAAGCATCCAGCGCTTTGCCGCTGTGTCGCGCGAGGATTTTAAATGTGCCGTTCCCGGGAGTGGAGCCGCCACCGCTGCTCGCGTCGCTGGGTTGGTTGGAGTTGCGACGGGAATAGAGACTGTCCTTCACGAAACCGCCCATTTCGTTCGGGCCGACCCGCAGGGTCCAATTCGAATTGAACATCGGCGGCGCCCAGCTGTAGTGGGCCACCCACGAGGTCCAGCTGATCCCGTACTGGTCGAGGAGATTCATCAATGGCTGGCCGTAACCGGAGATCGATCCGTTGAGCAGACTGTCGCTCGTCTGCGTGAAACCCCACTCGGTCATGAATACCGGCACCACGGCGGCTGCGGTCGTGAGTTGGTTTTTATTCCACGCCTGCGTCCAATGATACGGATAGAGATGGCAGACGTACGCGATGTTGGAACCGGAGAGCGGACTCGCCGAGGCCGCGCCGACGGCGGACGACCATGCCGGCGTGCCGATCAGGATAAGGTTGTTCGGGGCGTAACCGCGCACGAGGTTGTACCACGACTGCATGTAACCCTTCACCTGCGACCAGTTCGCCGCGTCGGAACCATTGGTGTTATTGATCGGCTCATTGTAGAGCTCGAAAATCACATTGGTGTCGTTGGTAAACCGGGGCGCCATATACGTCCAGAATTGCTGCACGTAACCCGAATTACTGCTCGAGATCGTGTCGATGTAATGCAAATCGATAATGCAATAAATGCCCTTGGTCTTGCAGTAGTTAACGATCGGGCGAAGCAGATTGTTATAGAAATTATCGCCGTCGTTCGGCGTCCATGACCACGGACCGCCATAGCTTTGCGGCATGATGGGCAGGCGGACCACCCGGGTATAAAAGCCGGCTGAGCTGCCTTGCGTATCGCTGGTGTTGGTGAGGCGATCGATCAGCGGATTGACGCCACCGTCGTAATTGTTCTGCGAACCGATATCGATCAGTGAGACGCCGCGTAGGATCGTCGTGTTGTTATTGGGATCGAGAATCTTGTTCCCGGACGTGTGCAGCCACGGCGTGGCGGCGGACGATCCTCCGGCCGTCGCAAGCAGGAGTGCGGCGGAGGCGAGACTGAGCAGGCATGTACGTTTCATAAAGGAAGGCTGGAATGCGGCGGATCAACTGGAGCTGTTTTTTGACAAGGCGGGGTGGCCGATTTTTCTTCTCGCGACTATTTTCGACCGGAAACCGATCAACGGACCCGGCGTAGCGGGCGCAAACACCGGGTTGCGCCCACTACGCGAGTCACTCGAATCGTTCAGCTCAAGGCGCTGAAAAAGACCATTGCTGGTTGTTACCCGAACCATAGGTCCAAAGTTGCACATTTGCTCCGTCGGCGGTGGAAGCGCCCGCGACGTCGAGACATGAATTCGTCGCGTGCACCGGGGTCACACGGTAGTAGCCACTGCTGGTCGCCGAAAACGTCCACTTCTCGTTGTTGCCACCACTGTAGCTCCACAACTCGACCTTCGTGCCGTCCGCCGTCTGGGAATTGTAGACGTCGAGACCCTTACCGCTAGCCACTCCGATGATGCTGTATTGATTGCTGCCGCGGTTCAGCAAGGTCCAGCGCTGGTTGTTGCCGCCACCGTACGTCCATTGGATGATCTGCGTGCCGTCTGCGGTGCCGTTACCGGAAGCGTCAAGCGCCTTGCCACTGTGGCGGGCAACAATCTTGAAGGTGCCGTTCCCCGGCGTCGAACCACCGCCGCCGCTGCTGCTGTTGAAAATCGAGGCCGTCTGTGCGCGATTGTAGGTTCCATACGGTCCCCAGAAAACATCGTTGCCCCACGGGCTGGTCACATTGCGCCAGTCGGTGGTGAGATCGAGCCAGGCATTGGAAGAATCGTTGCCCTTGAGCGACCAGGCAATCGTGCCGTAGCCGAACTGATTGGCGTATTGCATGAGGAGTTTGTCATCCACTTTGCAGCCGAGGTTGTTGTTGCCGTTGTTATAATTCCAACCGAACTCGCCGACCACCATCGGGAGGTTCTTGCTGCTGAAATTGGCGAACGCATTGTAGATGTCGTTCGAATTGTTATAGACCACGTACATGTGGATCGAAAAAAGCAGATTGTGCTGGGGGTCATAGTTGAGCAGGTCCTGACCGTAGTTCAACGCACCGCTCGTCTTTTGACCGTAACCCGGGCCGTCGCACACCAGCGTGGTGACGATGCCGGAATTACGAATCGTGGTGATGGCGGTCTTGTAGGCGTCGCGCCACTGGGTGTCGGACGCATTGTTGCTCCACTCATTGCCGATGTTGATCAACACCGTCCGCTGGTGGTTGGTGAACACCCAGCTGTTGCTGGCGTACCACTGGGCGTTGGCATTCAAATCGGCGGCGTTGTCGCTGCCGGTGCCATCGTGCAATTCGACCATCGGGACGATCTTGTAGTTTTCGTATTGGGTGAGGATCTGGTCGAGCCGCGTGGCGGAACCCGAACGCTGCCAGACGACGCGGACGCAATTCACCCGCTTGCTGGTCGCGAGGTCGGGGATGGCGTTGTACGCATCCGTATCGTACCAGATGTGGGGGTTGTTGATGCCGACGGGAATGAAGTTGCTGCCGTTGGCATCCTTCAGATTTTTTCCGGAGACGGTAAAGCCGACCGCGGCAAAAGCCGACTGGCCGAGACATAAGGCCGCCACGGCGGCAGCGAGGAACAATTTTTTCATGGGATGATTAATCTGTTTGGGTGTGAACGATGCAGAGGTCGAAGGCACCGAGGTGCCTAGCGGTGGTGGGGAACGGGGGGGGGAGGCCGCTCCATCCGGGGTAGGACGGGCTTAAAGTATCACAGGATCGCAAATCGCGCATGTCATCCAAAGAGACGACAAGCTGCGGAAAAATAGCGGCGAACAAAAGGTACGCGGGTCAAATGCCGATGGGCCGTTTAAAGACGAGGCCACCGAAATCCGCGCAGGCCGGGAAGCGCGTGCTACTCTGAAACTTCGATCGTCAACAGGGGGCAGACTACCTTCGAGGCCTCCCTCACGGTTCTTTTTTCAACGGCAGGTTCGCGTAGAGCGCAACCGCCTGCGCTCGCGAGTGCACGTGGAGTTTCTCGCAGATGCGGCGGATGTAAGTCTTAACTGTCGGCAGGCTGATGCCGATCGTATCGGCGACTTCCTTGTAAAGAAAACCGCGCGCCAGCATCGCCAGCACTTCGTTTTCGCGCGGCGAAAGCCCTTCGGCGGCATTTCCCTTGGCCGGCGCTGACTGGAGCGACTGCACGACCATGCGCGCGATGTTACCGTTCATCGGCGAACCGCCCCCATGCACCTCTCGTAAAGCGGTGAGCAGCACGTCGCGCGACGTTCGTTTCAACATATAACCCGTCGCCCCCGCGGCGAGCGCGTCGAAGATGTGATTCGCATCTTCATAAACGGTGAGCATGACGAACTGCGTTTTCGGCAGCGCCACCTTGAGGCGGCGCACGCATTCGATGCCACTCAAACCCGGCAGGTTGATATCGACCAACGCCACGTCCGGGGGGAGTTGCGACAGGCTCGCGAGTGCGGCTTCGGTGGAACCGAACTGATTCACACAGACAAATCCCTCCTCCTCGCGAATCCAGTCGCTGAGAATCGTCCGCACCGTTTCGTCGTCTTCGACAATCGCGACCTTGATGGGAGTGGCGGGAGTGGGCGCAGTGTTCGCCGGCGATTCAAAACCTAGAGTGTTCATTGATGGAATAGTGTTTTTAAAATTGAGGCGGTTCCCCGGCTTTGGGGCGCGCCGCCACTCCGCCGTGCGGCAGCCGCACGGTAAACGCAACGCACGTTCCCTGACCGGACGCGGAAACAATATCGCAATGGCCGCCGATCTGCGCGAGCCGCCGGCGAAGGTTGCCGAGACCGTTACCAACCCGACTCGAATCCGTATTGATCCCGGACACGCGGGCGGGATCGAAGCCAAGCCCGTTGTCGCGAAGCGTGATCACAAATTCGTCTCGTCCGAGTTCCAGCGCCACCTGCACCTCGGTAGCGTGCGCGTGCTTGATCGCGTTGTTGAGCGCTTCCTTGAAGGCCAGCAGGAGATTATGCCGCAGCTGCGTGCCCAGCGGCCACGCGGGGAGATTCATCGGCAGGTCGAGCCGGCAACTCACCGCCGCCTCCCCCAGCCTTTCCTGCGCAAAACGCGCCAGATAACACGCGAGACTGTCGAGCGTATCGTGCTGCGGGTCCAGCGCCCACACGATCTCATCCAACGTATGCGTCACTTCCAGCGCCGTGTCGTGAATCCGTCCGAGCACCGGCGCGACGCGATAAGAAGTGTCCGTGCCCTGCCGCACCGACTGGCTCAACATGGTGATACGTGTGAGACTCGAACCGATGTCGTCATGGATATCCTGCGCGATCCGCGCGCGCTCGCGCTCAATGCCACGCTCGTATTCCAATTCCTCGACCCGCCGCTGCATGCGCCGGCGCGTTTCATGGCGCACGCTCCACGCGACTGCCGACAGCGCGAGGATCGCCACGCCGCCGCGAAACCACCACGTCTGCCAGTAAAATGGCAGCACCGTGAACGCCAGACTCGCACCCTCGCGATTCCAAACGCCGTCGTTGTTGCAGGCGATCACGTGAAACCGGTAGTCGCCGGCCGGCAGATGGCTGTAGAATGCCGTGCGCTTCACCCCCGCGTCGATCCAACCCGCGTCGAGTCCTTCCAGCCGGTACTTGAAAAACGTTTTCGCCGGAGCGGCGAAACTCAGCGCCGTGTACTCGAATTCCAAACGCTGTTGCTCCGGCGGCAGACGCAAGCGGTCCCGCGTCCTTTCGCCCGCCTCGATTGCAACCGGCACGCCGTCGACCCGGAGCGCTTCGATCACGACCGGCGGCGGCAAGGTGTTGATGCGCATCTTGGCCGGATCGACGCTGACCAGTCCCTTGCTGCTGGTAAACCACAGGCGCCCGTCGTTGGTCCGACATCCGGCGGCCTGCAGTCCGCCCGAAAATTCCAAGGTCGGCAGACCGTCATTGCGATCGTAGGCCTGCCCGGAAACCACCGGTGTTTTCCCATCGGCGCATCGGTTCAATTCCTCCTTCGCGACGCGGAAAATGCCGTGATGCGTGCTCAACCACAAGTAGCCCCGCCCGTCGTCGGCGATGTGGCAAATCACCTTGTTCGGGAGACCTTGCGCCACGCCGATGGCGGAAAACCGTCCTTCCTTCAGACGAAAGAGTCCGCTTTCCCGCGTGCCGATCCAAAGCGCGTCGCCATCAGCCAAAAGGCATTGCACGCCGTTGCCCAAAAAACCGCTATGTTGGTCGAAACGGGTCAGCTCGGAACCGGAAAGCCGGCCGAGACCGTCATCGCCGAGCGCCAGCCAGATCACTCCCCGCTCGTCGCGCGTCATATCCACCACGAAGGTCGGCAGCGGTTTTTCATCATGCAAAAACCAGTTCGACTTTCCCTCCCGCAGCTGCAGCAAGCCGTTACCCGTTGCCGCCCACCACGTGTGAGCCGAGACATCGTGCTGCAGCGCGAATACCGGCGCACTGCCCACCGCAAATTCCGGCGCGCTCACAAACCGGTCGCCGTCGAGGCGGTAAACGCCGTTGCCCCACGTCCCCGCCAAAACCCGCCCCTCGTCATCGATGGTGACGGACCAGACGAAGAGATTATTGAAACCCTCCTCACTGCCATAGTATTTCCACTGGCCTTGATCGTAATGGTAAACGCCCGCGCCCTCGGTTCCCACCCACAAGTCACCTGCTTTTCCCGGAGCGACCGCGAGCACCGTCCGCCCCTGCCAGTTGTCCGGGGAATTCAAGCCATTGAATTCCGCTCGCCGCACCATCGCGACGCCGCCCGAGCCGGCGCCGATCCACAGATTTCCCTCACGATCCTCAAAAAGAACCCGTCCCCAGTTCTGAATCAACGCCGATTGGTGATTGAACACCACGACGCTGCCGTCCGGCCGGACGAGATGAACCCCGTCGTCCATCGCAGCAAAGGCCAGCGTACCATCGTGCAATTCGAGCGACGCGTTGATCTCGCTCGCGTTCCATTCCCCACGGTCATCGGACCACACGCCGTCGCTCCACCGGCGAATGCGCCCATCGCGCACCACCCACCAACCACCGGAGGCTGCCGGACAAATGCCGCGGACGTATCCCGTGTGATGCGCCGGCCCCAAATCGACGGTGGCGATTTTCCCGTCGCGCAGTTCGGAAGCGTCACCTTCCACCGAAAACCAAATATGACCCTTCGGATCACGGGCAAACCGGACCAGCTTGGCCCGGTCGCCAGGATCCTTCGCCGGCGTCGCCGCCGGCTTCTCCGCCCGGTCCAGCTCACCACTGGTGCGCAATAACCAGACCGTGCCATTTTCATCCGAGCCGATCGCCGCCACTTTCGCGTGCGCGCCGGCCTCGCCCGGAAGCTGTTCAAATCGCCCATCGCGATATCGCGTGACCAATCCACTGTCATGTCCGATCCACAGCGTTCCCGCTGCGTCCTCGAACAACGCGGAGATTCTCCCATCAGGCAAACGCGGCGTGCTCCCGGAATCGAAGGTCACGAATCGCTCGCCATCGAATCGGGCCAGCCCGGCGAACGTCCCCAGCCAGATATAACCGTCACGGGTTTGAGTGATGGCCGTGACGGCGTTTTGCGGCAGACCGTCCTCCGTTTGCCAGATCCGAATCAAGTAACCGCCATAGGAACTACTCGTCACCGCAGTCGAAACCACCGGACAAAAAAATCCGGCCAGGACCAACACGAGAACTTCAAACCAGCGGCGCAACATGGAAGGGATAAGCACCACCTCGGGGAGAGGTGATCGAGGAAACGCACGGAATGTCGATTCACGCGGGTTGTCAACGCCCCCCGCATCACGCGGAAGGCACTGAAATTTTCAGGGACGCTAATCACGGAAATTGAGCCAACAAAATCTGACGGTACGATCCGCATGGATTTGCGGTAACTTTTTTCCCTCGGAGCGTCACCCTTCAGAACGCACTGTTGCATTTCCGTCCGTTACTCACCCGTTCTTGTTATGAAGCTTACCCTGAATTCTGTTTTCGCTGCCTTTACGCTCGGCCTGTTTTCCGCCGGCATGGTCAGCGCCGCTCCTCAAGCCGTTAAACTGCACTGGCTGAATCAGCCCGCCGCCGGGATTTCCTCCGGCGTCAGTTGGGGCGTGCCCTGGGTGCAGGGCACCGTCGCGCGCGACGCCATCTTCACTCTCACGGACGCACAGGGAAAAGCGCTGCCCCTCCAAACGTGGCCACTCGCCTATTGGCCGGATGGTTCGCTCAAGTGGAGCGGTCTCGCCACGACCGCGCCCGCCGGCCTCGACGGCGAACTAACGCTCGCGACGGCTGCATCCACTGCGACAGGAGCGGCCGGCGCACTCAAGCTCACCCAGAATGACAAAACCATCGTCGTCGACACGGGCGCCTTGCGCTGCGTGATTCCGCTCAGCGGGGAAAATCTCGTGGATTCGATGAGTGTCGGCGGCACCGAAGTCGCCCGCGCCGGACAGCTGGTGTGCATTTTACAGGACGGTCCCGCCACCGAAAACGTGGACACCCCGAAGCGGGAAAAATTCCTGAGCATCGTCAAAAAAGTTTCCGTCGAACAATCCGGACCGGTCCGCGCCGTGATTAAATTCGAGGGCTTTCACCGCGGCATCTCGTCGGGACGCGAATGGCTGCCGTTTATCGTCCGGCTCTATTTCTACAGCGGGGAAACGTCGGTTCGCCTCGTGCACACCATCATCTACGACGGCGACCAGGAAAAGGATTTCGTGCGCGGACTCGGCGTGCAGTTCGCCGTGCCGTTGCGCGAGGAACCCCGCAATCGCACGGTGCGTTTCGCCGGCGCCGATAACGGCGTGTGGTCCGAGCCGCTGCAACCGGGCGGCGGCAGCGTCGAGCAGGAAACGGGCGAACCGTTCACCGGCCGCGGACCCTTCGCGGAAAATGCGATCTGGGA
>JAYVMJ010000542.1:0-11132 GCA_043759025.1 Verrucomicrobiota bacterium
CCATAGTCCTTCCGGATCTCGCCCTTGATGTTGGGAATTTCCTCGATCAACGAAAGCTCGTAAACGGATTGGGCGTTGTCCGTGACCGGACCGAATGAATCAACCGCGATGGTGACCGGGCCCATTCCTAGAAACCCAAAAGCCACGAGGCCGAACGCGAAGATCGGCGCGGCGAAGCGGAATTGGTCTGGCATCATTGCCTGCACGGCGGCGTTGCCGGAAAAATAGTAGGCGCCGAACATCAGTCCGAGAATGCAAAGCCCAGTCCAGAACGCGGAGAAATTGCCGGCCACAAGTCCCGAAAGAATATTGAGGGAAGCGCCGCCTTGCTTGGAGGACGTCACCACTTCCTTGACGTGGCGGCTTTCCGTCGACGTGAAAATTTTCGTAAACTCCGGAATCAGCGCGCCGGCGAGGGTGCCGAGCGAGATGATGCTCGAAAGCACCCACCACAAGCCGGCGTGACCTTCGAGTTTGGCGAGCAGCAGATAGCTGGCGGCGTAAGTGACGCCGATGCAGATGATCGACGTGATCCAGACGAGATTGGTGAGTGGATGCTCGAGATTAAAACTTTTGGAATTCCCCCAGATCGCCCGGCTAATGGCATCATTCACCCAGTAACTGACGAGCGATGTAATGATCATCAGGATGCGCATGGCGAAAAGCCAAACGATCAAGGTCGCGCACAGAGCAGGCGAGGCGGCGAGTGCGAGGGCGAGAAACGCGATCAAGGCGACGCCCGTCACGCCGTAGGTTTCGAAGCCATCCGCGGTCGGGCCGACGGAATCGCCGGCGTTGTCGCCCGTACAGTCGGCGATGACTCCGGGGTTGCGTGGATCGTCTTCGGGGAGATTGAAAACGATCTTCATCAGATCCGCGCCGATGTCGGCGATCTTGGTGAAGATGCCGCCACAAATGCGCAGGGCCGACGCGCCCAGCGATTCACCGATGGCGAATCCGATAAAGCACGGTCCGGCGAGGTCGGTCGGCAGAAACGCGAGGATGCAAATCATGAAGAACAATTCGATCGCGACGAGCAGCAGGCCGACGCTCATGCCGGATTTGAGTGGGATCAGCAGTGTGGCGAGGGCGTTGCCTTTGAGCGCGGAAAAGGCGGCGCGGGAATTGGCGACGGTGTTGATGCGAATGCCGAACCACGCGACGCCATAGCTGCCAAGAATCCCAAGCACGGACGCCAGCAGGATGATCATCACGTGCCCGGCCGAATTTTCCGACAGCACGCCGAAATAATAGGTCATGCATCCGGCGATCAGGACCCACAGGACGGAAAGAAATTTTCCCTGCTGAAAAAGGTACGTCTTGCACGTTTCCCAAATGATCTGGGACACGGCGGCCATCGATGAGTGAACGGGGAGATTCCTCGTCTGGATGTATTGCGTCCAGCCGTAGACGACGCCGAGCGCGCAGACCACGAGACCGATCATGAGCACGGTGTGTCCGGTGAGCGAACCATCGAGGAACAAAACCGACTTTACGTCGGGGATATGAATGTCGGCTTCGCTGGCGAAGGCCGGAGTAACGGACGCAGCCAATGCAGCGGCCAGAGCGCTCACTTGTCTCCAAGCGTGTGGTTTGAGCATAACAGGGATTGGGGTTACTGAATGCTGGCGAACTAAGAAGAGCGCGACGCTGTCAAGCGACGCGGACCGAAGCCAGTCAATTCACTTTGACCACCGACTCGTGCGAACGGTTTCAGCGATGGTTATTTTTGGCGTGATGGGGCCGTCGAATTCTTTGACGACCGGTCGCGGCTGGCCGGGCTTTGCGCGGTGGCACCCGCCAGGGAAGAAAGACTCAAGTAACAAGCCTCAAGGCCGGACCGCAGCCGACGCGCGCGCGGGAAATTTTAATGATCGGTCGTCGATCACCGCGCGATGTCGCGCTGCGTGAGAACTTTGAAGCCTCGGGTGTTCAAGGCGCTCGTCGCCAGATCGATGTCCTCGACATTCAAGGCGAGGGCCGACTTCCCATCCGGGCGCATCAGAAACGCGTAGAGATAGTGAATGTTGATTTCCACCGTGAAGAGCGCGTTGAGCACTTCCTTTAATTGCGATTCCTTCGTGATTTCCACGGCGATGACATCGCATTCGGTGAAGGAGAACTTATTGGCCGTCATCAGCTCGCGGGCCGCGTCGGGATCATCGACAATCAGCCGGTCGATGGCGCAGTCCGTGGTGTCGAGCGTGGTCATCGCCATCACGTGGACGTTGTGCTTGGCGAGCAGGACGGTGAGATCGAAGAGCTGCCCGACCTTGTTCGGAATGAATACCGAGAATTGTTTTACGGGATCGGCGGCGACCGGTGAAGCAGTGTCTGACATACTTGTGTGCTATTCTGGATAGCTGGAGGACGGTCGGTGGTCAACAAAGACCTCGGGGATTTTACCATACGGAAGCTTGAGTGCTGCCCGCCGGAGGCTCACCGTCGGCCAGTGGCTTCACCTCACGCCTTCGTCCCCCGCATGATTTTTTTGGCGGAGCTCGCCTTGGGCGCAACCGTGGCCGCGTAAAGCCCCCCGCGCGCATTCGATTCGAAGCGATGAATCAACACGACGCTCAGACCGCAGTTTCCCGGCGCGCAAACGAAAGTGCGCGATTGGTTCTTCGCGGCATCGGCCTGAACGCGCTGTTGGCGGCGGTGAAATTGGCCGGGGGAATATTCGGGCACACCTATGCGCTGGTGGCCGATGCGGCCGAGTCGATGCTCGATATTCTATCGTCGACGCTGGTATGGGCGGGATTTTGCGTCGCCGCGCGCCCGCCCGACGCCAATCACCCGTATGGTCATGGCAAGGCCGAACCACTCGCCGGACTGACCGTGTCCCTGTTCATTTTCGTGATCGCGGGTTGGGTCGCGTTGCATGCGATTCGCGAAATCATTACGCCCCACCAGGGACCGGCATGGTGGACATTGGTGATTTTGGCGGGCGTCATTGTCACGAAAATCGGATTTTCCCGTCGCATGAGAGTGGCAGGTGAGGCTGTGGGGAGCACCGGGCTTGATATCGAGGCGATGCATCATTGGTCGGACGCCATCACTTCCGGCGCGGCTTTCGTTGGCATCAGCATCGCGTTGGCTGGTGGCAAAGGTTGGGAATCAGCCGACGATTGGGCGGCATTGTTCGCGTGCGTGATTATTGCGTTTAATGGCTTTCGGATGTTCACAAAGGCGCTCGGCGACGTGATGGACGCCGCTGCGCCGCAAAATTTCGAAAACGAAGTTCGGGCCATCGCGCTCGCGGTGCCGGGAGTTCATGCGCTCGACAAGGTTCGCATGCGCAAGAGCGGGCTGAGCCACTTGGTCGATATCCAGGTGCGGGTGGATGGAAATCTCACGGTACGCGAAGGACACGATATTGCCCACGCAGTGAAGGACGCGTTGATTGCCTCCGCGATTCACGGCATCACCGATGTATCCGTTCATGTTGAACCGGTGCAGCAGTAGCCGCCGCGCCCGGAACGATCCGTTGAGAATTTATTTGTAGTGTTGGGCGACTTTCCAGCCGGCGTACACGCCGGCGATGCTGCCGATGCCGCTGACGACGAAACAGCCCATGAATCCCAACCCGACCAGTTGGCCCAAATACCAGAAGCCATAACTGCCGATGGTGGTCCCGGCAAAAATGCAGAGTTTGGTCATAACGGAAATGCTTGTCGGATTTGCCCGGTCAGCGCGATGCCTAATAGTTGGACGAAACGAATGGCATCTGGGCGACGCGGCGTACTTTCCCGTTTGCGCGCTGCGGGCGCGTCGGCACTGTTCGAATGATGAAGCCATCATCGCGTCCGCTGGCCAAAAATCTGCATTTGATTCGCTGGGTAAAAAAAATGGCGGCGCTCTGTCAGCCGGAGCGCATTCATTGGGTGGACGGCTCGCAGCGTGAATTCGATGCGCTCTGTGCGATGATGGTGCGGGGCGGCGCATTTTTTAAACTCAACCAAAAGAAATGGCCCGGTTGTTTTCTCGCGCGCTCCGATGCGAGTGATGTGGCGCGAGTCGAGGACCGCACGTTTATTTGCAGCCAGTCGAAGGCCGCGGCGGGGCCGACGAACAACTGGGTTGATCCTTACGAAATGAAAAAGACCCTGCGCGGCCTTTTTGCCGGCTGTATGAAAGGGCGCACGATGTACGTGCTGGCTTTCAGCATGGGACCGCTCGATTCGCCGATGGCCCGGATCGGGGTGCAATTGACCGACTCGCCTTACGCCGTGGTCAATATGCGCATCATGGCGCGCATCGGGAAAAAAGTTTTCGCTTTGATCGATCAAGATAAGAAACGGGTCGTGCCGTGCATGCACTCCGTCGGGGCGCCGTTGAAAAGAGGACAGAAAGACGTCGCGTGGCCGTGTAATAAGGAGAAGTACATTGTGCACTTCCCCGAGACCCGGGAGATCTGGTCGTACGGTTCGGGTTACGGCGGCAACGCCTTGCTTGGCAAAAAATGTTTGGCGCTGCGGATCGCGAGCGCGATGGCGCGCGACGAAGGCTGGATGGCGGAGCACATGCTCATCCTGGGCATTGAGAATCCGCACGGAAAGAAGAGTTATGTCGCGGCCGCATTCCCGAGCGCCTGTGGCAAAACTAATTTTGCCATGATGATTCCGCCGAAGGCCTTTGCTGAAAAAGGCTGGAAGGTGACGACCGTGGGCGACGACATCGCGTGGATTAAACCGGATGCGAAGGGCCGGTTGCATGCGATCAATCCCGAGGCGGGATTTTTCGGCGTGGCACCCGGCACCAGCGAACAAACCAATCCCAACGCCATGGCCGCGTTGGCGAAAAACACGATCTTCACCAACGTCGCGCTGACGGATGACGGTGGGGTGTGGTGGGAGGGAATGACGGACCAGCCGCCGGCGCACGCCATCGATTGGCAGGGTCACGACTGGACGCCGGAGTTGGCCAAAGAAAAAGGCATCAAGGCGGCGCATCCGAATTCGCGTTTCACGGCGCCAGCGGCCCAGTGTCCGACGATGGACGCCGATTGGGAAAAGCCGGACGGCGTGCCCATCAGCGCTTTTATCTTTGGCGGACGCCGCGCGACGACGATGCCGCTGGTGTATCAGGCGTTCAATTGGAGCAGTGGAGTCTATGTCGGGGCCACGATGGGCTCGGAAATGACCGCGGCCGCCGCCGGGACGGTGGGCAAAGTGCGACGTGATCCGATGGCGATGCTGCCATTTTGTGGCTACAACATGGGCGACTATTTCCGTCATTGGATCAACATGCAGCGCAACCTGTCCGAGACGCCGCGCATTTTTCATGTCAATTGGTTCCGCAAGGATGCCGAAGGAAAGTTCATGTGGCCGGGCTTCGGGGAAAATATGCGCGTACTCAAATGGATTTTCGACCGGGTGCGCGCTGGCGGCCGGGCCAAGGAAACGCCGATTGGCTGGATGCCGCATTATCACGATATCGAGTGGGAGGGGCTCGATTTTCCGCGGGAGAAATTCGAGGCATTGCAAGCCTTCGATCGCGCCGCGTGGCGCGCGGAAGTGCTCAGTCACGAAGAACTCTTTCTCGATCTCCACGCGCATTTGCCGAAGGAGCTGATGTTCGAGCGCGAGCTGCTCATTTGCCGGATGTAGTCGGAGGTCGCTCTTAATTGGGATCCGGAGATCGCCGGGAAGATTGTTCAAGGCATGGACGCAAGCGCCGTGAGGCCGATGGCCAGCGGGGTCGTTCCGGGCGGGGCGAGCGATTCCGCGCTCCAACTTCACGCTTGCCGGGATGCCGGCTAGATCCATTTTGAACCACGATTTCTCTCCTGGCCACCCCGCCAGCCATCCCCAACTACGACCCAAAAATGAGTGCCACGAATACGACCCAGATCATTGATACCACTTCCAACCCCGCGCCCCTTGGCCTGCTCGCTTTCGGCATGACCACGGTTTTGTTGAACTGTCACAACGCCGGATTTTTCGGACTCAACGCGATGATTCTGTCGATGGGGATTTTCTTTGGTGGCCTGGCCCAAGTGGTTGCCGGCATTCAGGAATGGAAAAAGAACAACACCTTTGGCGCGACGGCGTTCACCTCGTACGGGTTTTTCTGGCTCACGTTGGTGGGCCTCGTGGTCTTGCCCAAAGCGCCGTATGGACTCGCGGCAACCGAACCGAACGCCATGGCCGCTTACCTGGCCATCTGGGGCGTCTTCACCTTGGGATTGTTTTTTGCCACGTTGCGGATCAGCCGCGCGCTGCAGTTTGTTTTCGGCACGCTGGTCGTCTTGTTTTTCCTGCTCGCGTTGGGCGATGCGACGGGCCGGATCGAATTTACCCGGATTGCTGGCTACGAGGGGATCGTCTGCGGATTGTCCGCGATGTATACTGGCTTCGCCGCAGTGCTGAATGAAGTTTACGGTCGCGTGGTGCTCCCGATCGGTCCGATTGCGAAGCCAGCGCAGGGCTGAGTCGGTACTGCAGTGGTGTTGGTCGGGATAAACCCCGCGTCGCTTCGACCTTCCGGCCGAAGCGACGGGAGATATCCCGATCGTTTTCCGCCGATCCGGCATGAAATATCTCCGGCCCCTTTGCGCGCCGGTTCCCGTGGCGATTTTGCCGGGGGTGATACTCGGGCAGTTGCGTCCGGCGTGGAGGGCGAGGTGACCAATCGGCTGATTTCCCTCCTCGTTTTTCTGCCAGTCGCGATGGTGCTGGTGGCGAGAAGGGACGGAATCTTTGACCGGACGAAAGCGGTTTCGATTTTGATTCGAAAGTGAGACGGATGTGTGCGAAGAATTGGGCAACCGCGCCCTCCGATGCAGGTCACAGCATCCGGGGACGCCCCATTCACTTTATCCATGCGTTATCTTTCGTTCTTTGCACTCCTTTTGCTGGTTCCGCTGGCGTCTGCTCAAACGCAGACACCTCCGCTGTTGCGCAAGGCGGTGGAGAAATGGCTGGGTGAACGGGACAATTGGGCGTTTACGCTGCATGTGCGCGAATTCGACGGAGGGAAGGTCAAGGAAGAGCGTACTGAACGCTACGATCCGTCGAAAGCGGGAATCGAGCGCTGGCAATTGCTCACGGTTGACGGCAAGCCGCCCACTGACGGACGCCGCGCCGAATGGCAGAAGCACAAAACGAAAAAAAGAAAAAATGCCGCCAAGCCGCTCGACGACTATTTTGAATTCGAAGAGGCAAAGATTGTGAAGGTGACCGATAAAACGATTTGTTATCACGTGCCGTTGCGCAATAACAGCGGCTGGCTTTTGCCGGTGGACAAGGTGGACCTTAGAGTGACGGTCGACAAAAAAACCTATGCGATTGAGGATGTGATCGCGGGAATCGACGAACCGTTTAAAGTCGCGCTGGGACTCGGACGGGTGTTGGACGTCGATTTTGACGTCCAGATGAATCAACCCGGAAGCAGTCCGGTCACGGCCGATCCGGCAATGGCCAAGCCTGACGGTACGGCGAAGGTGGTCGTCAATAAACTGGGCCAGCGCATCGAGTATGCGTGGAGTGATTTCCAGCGTGTTATACCTGATCCTGAAAACGTGATTACTCCGGCGTCGAATAAGTTAAGTCATTGACGGAGTGGGGATCGATTTGGGCGGGCGCGGCAAAACAGGGCTAAGTCTCAACACGCATTGTGCCGAAGAGAAGGGTGTGCAAACCCGGCCTTCCATGACCCAACTCACCCGCGATCAGATCGTCACCTTGGGCAGTAAACTCGCCCCGGCGGCGGTAACGCTGGCTCGGCTGCGCCCGTTGCTTGCAGACCCAAACACTGAGTTGGAGGAAGTCGTCAATTTGATCCGGCTCGACCCGGCGCTGACCTTTCATGTGGTTCGCCTCAGTAACAGTGTGATCTTCGGCACGTACGAGCGTAACGACACGCTGGAGGGAGCGGTGGGTCGCGTGGGGTTCATGGAAATTTACCGGCTCGTTGGACTGGCGGCGACCAAGCAACTTTGTCAGCGCGATCTGATGACGTACGGTTTGACCGCCAGCCGCCTTTGGGAGAATTCCGTTGCGACGGCCGCCGCTGCTGAGGTTCTGGCGTTGCCCGCAGGCACCCAAGCTGGTCTGAGTTACGCGACAGGATTGTTGCGGAATCTGGGCGCGGTTGTCATCGACGCTTGTTCGACCGATAAAGTTTATCCCGGTGAAGCCGAGTGGCCGCTGGTTTCGGAATGGGAGCAGCAGACTTTTGGGATGACTTCCGCCGAAGTGACCGCGACGTTGCTCCAGCATTGGAATTTTCCGTCGGATGTCGTCGATGCGATCCGGGCCCAATACGATCCGCTGTCGGATGGCAGGTCGAATGTCGGTGCTTGTGTGCTCAATCTTGCTTGCGGCGTTTCCGCGCGCTTCGGTCTCGATCTTCCTGGCGAGGCCGGCCACTGGGTTCGCTCCGAAGCCAAATTGACGTTGGGCGGTGTGACCGATCTCGTTTTGGAGCAATGCACGGAAAATGCGCACGCGCACTATCTGGCGTTATGCGCCACTTTAAGCTGAGTGGTATTTGCTGGCGGTTGGCGGGTCGGGGTTGGAGCTACCTTCAAAATAGCCGCTTTGGCGCTGTCACGGGTTTGCGGCCGAACGCTTTACGGCACGGCGATGGAAGGCTTTCGATATAAACAACTGGAGATGAATAAATTGTACTATCCTGTGGTGCTGAAGCGGTCGAGTTAAACATGGTATGATTATTGCGACACCGCGAGGTGCTTCCGGTGAACCTGTCTTCCGCAAATCTCGTTCGTTTGCCCCACGCCCTCCGTGAATCGGCGGCGTTTGTTGTCGGCGAACGGGCGTGAGCCGGATCGTTGTTTGGATTTGCCGAATTCGTCGTTTTGCGAATACGTCGAGGTGTTGGCGGTGATCGGGGTTTTGACGGTGGGTGCGGCTTTTGCGCCGCTGAATCACCACGCGTTGGGCCACGTTTATCTGGTGGCGGTCATTTCTTCGGCCTGCTCGGGTGGAAAGGATTCATGTTGCAAGGAGCCGGCTACGATACTGCGGCCTTTGCGCTCTTCCTCTTCCAAATGGTGTTTATGGACACTACGGCCACGATTCCGACTGTTTCGGCGGCAGAGCGGTGGAAATTTTCCGCCTTCATGATCTATGGATGCTGCATCGGCACGATCATGTATCCGCTGTTTGGCAATTGGGTCTGGGGCGGTGGCTGGCTTTCCCAGATGGGCGTCAATTTCGGCCTTGGCCACGGGCATCTCGATTTCGCCGGTTCCTCGGTTGTGCACATGCAAGGCGGCGTGATTGCGCTTATCTTCGCCTGGCTCATCGGTCCCCGCTACGGGAAATACGACAAGGCGGGCAAGCTGGTGCATCCCATCACCCCCCATAGCATTCCGATGGTGATGCTTGGCACATTCATTCTCGCGTTCGGCTGGTTTGGTTTCAATCCGGGCTCAACCCTTGCCGGTACCGATCTTCGCATCGCGGTTGTCGCGGTGAACACCATGATCGCTTCGGCCACCGCGGCATTGGCGACCACGATGTACATGTGGTGGTTCAAGACCAAGAAACCCGATCCATCCATGATGTGCAATGGCATGCTGGCCGGCCTAGTGGCGATCACCGCGCCCTGCGCGTTTGTGAGCGCGGGTGGTGCGGCATGGATCGGAATCGTTTCTGGCATCCTTGTTGTCGAGTCCGTGTTCTTCTTCGACAAACACCGGATTGACGATGCAGTGGGAGCAATTTCGGTCCACGGCGTCAACGGCGCGTGGGGCTGTCTCTCGATCGGACTTTTCGCCGACAACACGTACGGCGACGGCTTCAATGGTGTCGCAGGCAACGTCGCGGGTCTCTTCTATGGTGGCGGTATGACGCAGTTCTGGGCCGAACTCATCGGCGTGACGACCTGCTTCATCACCCTGTCGCTTCTCTCCATCATCGTTTATTACATCATCGAGAAAATCGTGGGCAATCGCGTGTCGTTGGAAGTCGAAATCGAAGGTCTCGACGTTCCTGAAATGGGCGTCCCCGGTTATTCCGGCATGGTTATGGACAAAGTATCCGAAACTCCAATGCCCCGGGGTTGATCCCACGTAGTACCGAGGATGACGCGGTTTTATTCCGCGTCATCCGAAGACAAATCAAAAATCCCCATGGAAACATCCTTAATTGAAATACTCTGCCGCGGCGCAGCGCTGGGCGCGGGCGCGGCGATCGGAAGCGCTTTTGCGCTTTTGCAGAACGTGGCGCTCCGGCGTAATGAAGAGCAGCAAAAACGGGCAAGCTTAAGAATGGCTGGACGCTGATGCCTGGTGCCGGTGCGCGGGTGGCGTACTTTTTAGTCGCGCTTCTGCTGGTCCAGTTTTGCTGCCCGGTTCTATTTGCGGACGGCACCCAATGGTGGGTTTCCGGTGGGGTGGTCGTTGGCTATGGTTGGTTTCTTGCGCGTCAGCTTCGCGAGCGACTTGCTCGGCGATCCCGCTCGTGATCGCCTTGCGCGTTGGTCGGAGCCAGCGCGTCACTGGCTAAGTGCGACTGCCGTTTCCGGTTCCGTCCGATTCGCGGGCGGAACCCAAGCGGATAGATGCGAGTCTGCTCCGGCTCACCATTGTGTGGGTCCGTGAAAAACAGTCAGACGATCGCCCCGGGCAGGAATATAATCCGCCAGCAGTTGTGCTGGCGTGGGGAGCGTTTTTGTTGGCTGGCCGTGGACATTCCGTTGTCGGGAATGCCTGCTGCTGGGTGGTGCGCTTGGCTACTATCTGAAGCGATTAGGCTCGGGCGTTCTGGTAGGAATGGTACCGCTTCGTCCATGGCTGGCTTCGACGCAAAAATTTGCTGGCTGAACTGATCACTGCGATCAACGGGTTCGAAGCCAATCCGCCGCCTGATTCAGGGACGGATTTTACGAGTCTCAGACATCCTGATCCCGAGGAATTAGAGTGAGCTCAACTCCGCTGCGAACCGGGATAAAACGAATTTAACGCGGAGAGCGCGGAGCTTGACGTGATTTCACTCCGCGTCCTCCGCGTTAAATTCGTTTGTTTGGGCAGGCTGTTTCCTCGTCCCCCATTCGCTGGATTGTACCGTAAGTCATCCGAGTGCCGGCTAAAATTCCCGGTAGTGGTATCAGGAATGTTTTTCTCCGGGCCAAGAAAACCGGACTGAAGGATGTCTCGCGCAGGA
>JAYVMJ010000543.1:0-3278 GCA_043759025.1 Verrucomicrobiota bacterium
GATCGATGCAATCGTGATCTGGCGCAACCTGCCCCAGCTGCAAATTCCAAGTGTTTTCAGCTCCAAATACGTGTATGTTGTTCCTCTCCAGCGAGAGGAAGCAAATCGGGCGCGAGGCGGGTTTTGATCCGATTTTTCTTCGGGAAAGTCAGCGGCTTGGGTGAATCGGCTGATCCGTCGTTGCCAGATTCCATCGGACCTATTTTCTTTCCCTCGTCTCATGCGCCGTCACTTCCTTTTCCTCTGGCTATCGATCCTTTCCCTGTGGATCGGTGTGTTTGGCCGGGTCCAGACGGCGGAAGGCGCGACGACCGAGGCCCCCGGCGAGCGGATTCCGTTGACCCCCGAGGAAGAGGCGTGGATTTCCGCCCATCCGGTGATTCGCGCCGGGCACGATGCCACTTATTCGCCCTACGCGATGCAGGATGCAGCGGGGCAAATCGTGGGCATCGATCCCGATTACCTGGAATTGATCGGACGTCGCACCGGATTAAATTTTCGCAACGAGGTTCGCAGCGATTGGGGGAAGGTAATCCAGGATTTCAAATCGGGTGACTTGGATATTTTGCTGAGCCTCGCGCGCACCCCGGATCGCGAAGCTTATCTGGTTTACACTGATGCCTATGCGACCGCGCCGAACGTGATTATCACTCGGAGCGATTCGCCGTATCTGTTTGCGCTGGCAGAATTGAAGGGACGGATCATCGCGATTCCACGCGGGGGGAATGGATTGCGGGCGGATTTGGACGTGAATGTCCCGGGTAATTCGATTGTCGAATACGATTCCCCTGCCGAGTGCTACGAGGCAGTTGCGAAAGGGACGGCTTACGCTGCGGTCGGCGAAGTCGCCAATGCGTCCTATCTCATCAATACCCACCGTTGGACCAATCTCCGTCTCGGCAGCGTCATTTCATCGTCCACCAAACTTTACGCGGGCGTTCGCAAGGACTGGCCGATGCTCGCGCAGATCATGAACAAGGCGCTGGCTGGTATTACGGTCGATGACCGGGAGGGAATCAATAATCGCTGGATCGCGGTGGACACCTCCTACTATCACCGTTGGGCCAAGGCCTTTAAAATCAGCGCCATCGTGGCGGCGGTCGCGATTGTCGTTTTTCTGCTGATCTTTTTCCACAATCGACGTCTTGCCCGTGAACTGGCGGAGCGCCGGAAAATTCAAGCCGAGCTTGAGCAAACGCGCGACCGCCTCGTCAAGGCCAGTCAGGAAAAGAGCGAGCTCATGCACATGGTGGCGCATGACCTGCGCGGACCGCTGACCTCCATTCAACTCGGCGTTGAGCTGTTGCAAATGGAGCCGCCCTTGAGCCCGGCGAGCCGCGCCACGACCACGGCGCGAGTCAACGAATCGGCGGACCAGATGGCGCGACTCATCAGTGATTTGCTCTCCGCCCAGAATGTCGATGAAGGTCGGTTTGCGCTGAACTACGTTGCAGGTGACGCCTGCTATATTGCGAAGGCGGCGATGAGTTCGCTTTCCACGGTCGCGCAGCATAAACAAATCGTGATCGACACCCGCCTGCCCAAAACACCCGTTTCGCTGACCACGGATTTTGTCGCGATGCAGCAGGTCGTGGACAACTTGTTGTCGAACGCGCTCAAGTATTCACCCCGTGGTAGCCGCGTGGAGATCGCGGTGGCGGAAAAGAAAAATTGTTGCCGCATTGAGGTGCGCGATCAGGGCCCGGGAGTGAAGCCCGAGGAGCGGGAGAAAATTTTCGAGAAATTCGGGCGCGGTAGTGCAAAACCGACCCAAGGCGAGGAATCGATCGGGCTGGGGCTTTGGATCGTGCGCCGATTTGCCATGGCGTTGCACGGAGCCGTGTGGTGCGAGCCGGGTCCGGGCGGGGTGGGTTCCTTGTTTATTGTCGAGATTCCGCTCATTCCACCAGCGACGCCGGCCCAGATCTAATGCCAGGTTAAAACGGGAGGCCCGCTTCCTTTGCGACTTGCTTCAGCGGTTCATCGTTCGGAAATACCTGTCGCAGGGCCTGCAAAATAAGATCCGAGTTCGGGGAAAAATTCGCGTGACCGATTTCTTCGCCGCCCCGGGTGAGATGGACGACGTGGCAGATGAAGCAGAAGTCGAGAGCGATGAGGTCCTCACCGCGGTGAAAACGGAGGCGCAAATAAAATTGTGGATGGCGTCCGCCGTTGCTGGCCTTCCAATCATAGGTTTTCCCGTTCAGCAAAAGATCGCGCAGCGCCCCGGCTGTTTCCGATGGCACGCCAACGAAGGTGGTTTCATCGTAACGCTCCGTGCTGCGATCGACACTGCCATCCGGCCGGATCGCGGCTTCGACGTGATGCAGCAGGCACGCGTCCACTTGGTCGGCATTGCGCACGAACCGGAGGTTTTCGGGCGTGCCAAAAAGTTCGGCGACGCTGGCGACGTTTTCCGCGGAGAACACCGGACTGATCCAAAGGGCGGAAATCAGGATGAGGAAGCAGGCTTTCATTCCCATTGGGTCCGATACCCCGAAGCTTGCTTCGGCTTGGTTGGGTGATCGGGTTTGAGTGTGGATTGCATGAGTGCCGGATGAGTGGGTGGTGGTCTTGTCAAGTGCCTCGGGGCTTGCCCCGAGGATCTTTACTCTGCTCGTCGAAAAAATGCCGCTGGGGGTATCAAGCGCCGCGCTGCCGATCACGCGACTATTCGCCGGGCATTACCGAAAGATCCGCCAATAAGATTCCGTTTCCGGGAGACAGGAAAGAATTCGTGCCTCCCGCCTCATTCCCAATTTCAATGCCCGCTGTCAGAATGCCGGTGGCAAAGCAAAGTCCAGGCGCTTTACTGTAACTGCCGCGCCTCTCCAGCGTCATTGCAGTGACCCTACTTGCGATGTTTTTGAACTCGCGGTCTTGGGTCGCCACGCAACTTATATCCATCCTCATTTCCAGATGTATTATGGCCAAGAGTAAAGGTTCAGGCGGACTAATCCTAATTGTTGTGATCATCATCGCGGGCGCAGCCTGCGGTTGGTATTTCTGGCAACAGAACGCGGACAAGGCACCCGAGTACATCACCACTTCGGTTCAACGCGGCGATCTCACGCAATCCGTCACCGCCACGGGCACTCTTCAAGCGGTCACCACGGTGGATGTCAGCAGCCAGATTTCCGGTAATATCGCCAAGCTGTACGTCGATTGGAATTCGCCGGTCAAGAAAGGCCAGCTGCTGGCCGAGATCGATCCGTCCAACTACCAGACCGCGCTGCGTCAGGCCGATGGCCAGCTGGCAAATGCCAAGGCAAATTTCG
>JAYVMJ010000544.1:0-5832 GCA_043759025.1 Verrucomicrobiota bacterium
GCAGCAGATCGAGGAGTACATCAACACCCGCACGGGCACGAATTTCAGCCACGGCGTCTGTCCGGACTGCATCGAAAAGGTGCTCAAACCCCAACTGGCGAAGCTTGGCGTCACGATGCCGCCCCCTAGCGCTTGAGCGCCTCGCGGACGAGGCGCTGATCACCGTCATTGGGCGCCGGCTTCAGACCGAGCACGGCGCAAAGCAGGTAGTAGATGTGGATATTTTCGATCTTGGAGATTTTCACGTGGTGTTTGAAGGCCGGTCCGTCGGCGATGAAAAGCGCGCCCATATCCGGCAGCGCTGGATCGTAGCCATGCGAACCGCGATCGTAGCGTGGTTCGAGTGTTGGCCAGCCCACCTTGGTTTCGATATTCCAACCTTCGTCGGCGATCAGGACCACCGGCGGAATCCGCGGGTTGTCGCGATAGTGAAAATGCGCGGGAACTTTCTCGCGCAGGTAAACCTTGAGATGGGGAATGTGTTTCGCGCGAATACTGGCGACGAGCTCGGCCGCCGTGCCGGTTAGCGGACGCATTCCGCCGTTGGGTCCATACGATTCAACCTGCACCGTGGAGAGCGGCATCAAATCCTCGAGGAAGATGACGCGTTGAGGAGAAACAGGCGTCATGCCGTGATCGGAAACGATCACGAAATTCGTCGTGTCGCGCAGGCCACGTTTGGCCAGCCCGTCGAGCAGGCGGGCGACGGCGGTATCGACTTCCTGCACGGCCGCGCCGGTTTCAGGCGCATCGGGGCCGAACTTGTGGCCCATCCGATCAACGACATCGAAGTACAATGCGCAAAATTTCGGCCGGGTGGCCGCGGGCTGGTCGAGTTGCTTGAGCAACGCGTCGACGTTGTCGTTTGAGTTGATTTTGCCGTGATACGTCTCGTAGTAGGTGGGGCGAAGTCCTTGCACGGAGGCTTGGGAACCTGGCCAGAAAAAACAGGCCGTCCGCAGATCCTGCTTTTCGGCCGTAATCCAAATCGGCTCGCCTTCCGACCACCAGCGGGGATCGGCGTTGTCCGCGGAGTTACCTTTATTGAACGCGGCTTTCAGCGCGGGATCGTAGAAGTAATTTGAGACGATGCCGTGATGCTCGGGGCGCAGACCGGTGACGATCGTGTAGTGATTGGGAAATGTTTTCGTCGGAAAACTTGAGATTAACCGCTTGGCGCGGACCCCATCGGCCGCCAGCTGGTTCAAGGTTGGCGCAGGATACTTGGTCAGATAATCCCAACGGAAACCGTCGATGGAAATGAGGATGAGCGGGCCAGCGGCGGTGGATGCAGCCGAGGCCGGTCGAGCGATCAACAGGAAAAGCAAAAGGGTCGCGGCGAAAAAAACTGACGGACGCATTTTCATGACTTGCAACAAGGTCGCCGAAATTGACCGGAATTTAAAGAATATCTTGGCGTCGGGCACCGGATTGTCATGCAATCGGTGGATGAGCGATGCCGAACGCCTGACCAAACTTGAGGAACGCTATGCGCATTTACAGCGCCATGTGGCCGAGCAGGACAAGGCCATGCTTGAGCTGACCGAAATGGTGGGGCGCTTAAGGCAGGAGACCTTGCTGCTGAAAGCGCAGGCCGTTCACGGAACCACCGAACCCAGTGACGCGACGGCAACGGATGAACGTCCGCCCCATTATTGACCGGGGTTCGTTCTGCCGGGCGGCAACGATTGCGCGGCGCGCAGCTAAAAACGCTCGTTAGAACAGAGCGGTAATCTCGACGTGTTTGCCGGGGTCGAGCACGACCTCGCCGGTTAGAGCGGCGGTCTCGTCGTTTCTGTAGAGCTCGCAGCGGACGGGCGAAAAGGCGTCGTTGGTCGCCCAGCCCCATTTGCCAATTGAAACAAATTGCATCGGGACGCCCTTGTCCCAGCTGAGGCCCGGACCGTCGCCGCGAATAAAAAGTTTGTTGCCAATCCCAATGTACGCCGTCGCTAGAAGGCGCGTGGCACCGTCGGAGGAGACGGCCGACTCGGCGGGCGCCGAAGAACGGTTCGCTTCGGCCGGCTCCTGCGCGAAGGTGAATTCATGGAGCGGAGGTTCATCCTCGGATGACGCACTCGCGGACAGCTCGGACATGGCGGCCAGAGTATCCTCAGGTCGCGATTTTCGCGCCGGCCGGTTCTTTTTTATTTTGATTTCTTCCGCGAGCGAAGACGGCTCGGTGGGTGTGTGGTCATCAACCACGGCAACCGACTCGACCAACGGGGTGGAAGCCGGCTCGCGCGTGGGTGCTGGCGGCGGCGCTTCCACTGGGGCGGATTCAGGCGTTGTAAGCATTGCCGGCGCGGGCGGTGCGCTTTCGACGACTGACGTGGCTCTTTCCAGTTTCGCCAGCTTGGCGTCGAGCGCCGTCATGAGCCCGCTCAGCCGGGCTTCGAATTTTGCCGCAGAATCGCTGGCGGAATTTTGGACCTTGGTCGCAGCGGCTTCGGCGGCCGCGAGTTGCCTGCGGCTGGCGGCTTCGAGTGTCGCCCAGTCGGCGAGGGCTTTCTGGATTTTTTCGGCGGCGATCTTGAGTTGATCGCTATTGGAGGCGCGCAATTCGGCCAATTCTTCTTCGATGGATTCGTGTTCGCTTTCCTCCTTCTCGGCGAGGGCGGCGTTAAACTCCACGAGTTTCTCCTGCATCCGATAAGGGAGGGTTTCCGCCGCATGCGCGGATTTATGCACGGCCTCTTCGACTGCTTTAATTTGCGCTGCTGCGCGGGCGAGGCTTTCGCTCGCGGTGTGCAGGCGTTGGACTTGGTCGTCGGCCCGCGTACGTTCCTCTTGGACATACTCGGCGGAATCGGCTGCATAGTCCGCAAGCAACGGGATCATGAATGCGACCATGCTCAGGATCAGCAACCCCACCGCGCTGAGAAACGGTAGCGGGGCAAATTTATTCGGTGCAAACAGAGCGATCAGCAGGACGCCGGTCAAACAGGCGACGGCGACCGCGATAAACGGAATCTTTTTAAGACGGGGAGCGGGTTCGAGATTCATAGGCGATGCGCGCGCACGATTGTTTTCGCGACGGAGAAGCCTTTTCTCAAGACTAAAGGAGGACGGCGGTTTTTTGAGAATAGCGTTGAGCCGGCGGATTGGACCGCGCTACGCTTCGTTCACCGAGATGAATTTTTCCCACTTTGTGAGGATTGATCGGGAGGGCCGCGGGTTGGAGCGGCACTATGTCGTTCACACGCACGACCCGAAGTGCACGTTGGAACTCGCGCCCGATCTCGACGCGCCGGACAAGGTCGGCCAGGGAATCATCAAACGCGTTTGCGTCCCGAATTTATGGGCCGGCGATTATGGCAAGTACGGTAAGATTCTGAGCGCAGCGCAGGAGTTTTTCGCGCAATCCGGTGCCGGTGGTGGCGGGCCCCGTCGGTAACGCGCCGGCAGCATCGCCACGATCTCGTGGTCATCGCCCCAGTCGCTGCCACGTCGCGAGCATCAGGTAGAGCAGCATGCCGATTCGAATGGATCCTTCAAACGTCAGCACCACCAGGATCCACTTAAGCCCGCACGAACTGCGGATCGAATAACCGATCGCGGTGGCTGCCAGCAGCACGACGCCTTGCGTCCGTCCGAGTGGGTGAAACAGCAGCAGGCCCATCCAGATGAAATAGACGACCAACCCCGTGAGCCAGACGACCGCCATCCACCGCGCCATGGGTAGTTCGCGCGGATCGCCGTTCACGCGGATTTGCTTAATCCCCATGTATCGTTCGCTGAGAAACAGTTGCCCGAGCTCGAAAAGCAGAAAAAGAGGGGCAAGCAGCGCGAGGGGATTCATGCGACAGAGCAATGTCGTGCCGACTGCGGGGTGAGGCCAGATTTTATTGGCATCGGTAAAGTCGGGAAAATGAAGATGGAATTTTGGCGAATCGGCTGTATCTTTCGGATCTCAGCCGCTTGCGCTGTGCGTCGGTTTGCAGCTGCGCAAGTGGCAAAACCCCAACCCCGGAGTTTGTCATGACGGCAATGTTCCTTGTGAAATATCTCAGCACCTCGCTGGTTGCGGGCGTGCTTGGCGGTGTGGCCATGGAAGTGGTGATGTGGTTGATCTCCCGCGCGGGTTTGGCGAAAGGCGACATGATCCTGGCGCTCGGAAGCCTGATCACCAAAACGCGCGATAACGCTTACCGGGTCGGTTTTATCGTGCATGCGACCGCGGCAATCGGCTTCGGATTGGTTTATACGTTACTGATGATAACCCTCAGTTACACGCACCTGCCGCAGTCGCTGATGCTCGGCCTTGGCGTGGGCATTGGTCACGGCTTGCTGGTTAGCTTGATGCTCGTGTGGGTGGTGTCAGATCAACATCCACTCGCGGAATTCAAGGAAGCGGATTTGCTCGTGGGATTGACCCACTTCGTCGGGCACGTGGCCTACGGCGGAATAGTCGGGCTCGTGGTGGGAATCTTGCCGTTGGTGTAGTGATCGCTCGAGGTGAAGGCGCGTTTTCTTTAACGCGCAGTTTCCGAAGAAATCACTTTCCGCCGTACCAGACGCCACGCCGCCAGTTGTGGCGACGAAGTTTCAGAAGGAGGTCGTCGGGCAACGCCGCCAAATCGCTGACACCACAATTGGCGTCGGCTTGCGCAACGTTCCTGATCCCGGGAATCACGGTGGAGACAGCCGGGTGGGCGAGGACGAACTTGAGCGCGGTTTGCGCCAGGGTGTAGTTCGTTTCGGCGATATCGTTTCGGATTTCCTCGGTGCGGGCCACTGCGCGGGCGATCCGATCACCTTCAAAATACTTGGCGCGAAAATCATCCGGGGCGAACGTCGTGTTGCCGGTAAATTTCCCGGTGAGCACGCCTTCGTCAAAGGCCACGCGGACGATGATGCCCACGCCACACTCGCGAGCGACAGCGAGTAATTCGGCGGCAGGCTCCTGCTCGAAAAGGTTGTAGATGACTTGGACGGAATCGACCCAGCCGCCGCGCATGAGATCGATCACGCAATTCTGGTCGTGTTCCGGGGTGGAAACGCCGATGAGACCGATTTTTCCCTCGTACTGAAGTTGGCGCAGGATTCTGAACGGGGTGGGATTTCGATTCCATGCGCGAGTCCAAGTGTGCAGTTGGAGCAGATCGAGTTGATCGGTGCCAAGATTGCGCAAACGGGTCGCAATGTTCTCGCGCAGATATTTTTCGCCATAGCGTTCCTCCGCTTTGCAATAGGGTGAGGGCGGCCAGATACCGTCCGCCGGCGGGGTTTTGGTGGCGACAAAAATGGTTTCCTGTTTTCCCGCAGTCCGCCGCTCCTGCAAAACCCGGGCGATGAGACGTTCGCTTCGGCCGTCGCCATAGCCGGCAGCGGTATCGATGAAATTGACGCCGAGATCCAGCGCCCGGTTCAACGCTGCGAGCGAATCGGTATCGGCCTGCGTGCCCCATGAACCCCCGATGGCCCAGGCACCGAAACCGATTTCTGATGATTTGAAGGCATGCTTTCCAAAGGGACGATATTTCATGGAGCAGTGTAAGATGAGCTCGATGGATTTTGGAAGCGGCGATCGCAAGTGACATTCACAGTCCGCGAGTTGGCTTTAGCCGGAAAAATGCAATCGGAGTGGCCCACGAAACACACGAAATGACACGAAAGGAAGCGTTTTTGGGGTACAACCAATCCTGTTTTCATCTCCCAAAACGGTGGACTAAAGGGGACAACGAATCGCTGAGGCTCAGACATCCTGACCTCAGCCCGTGCAACGTGGGTGAGGGGAAACGAACTGAGCCTGAAACAGAAATTGTCTCGCGAAGGACGGGAAGGGGACGAAGGCCATTTTGCCCGGATTCCTTCGCTCCCTTTCCATCC
>JAYVMJ010000545.1:0-2002 GCA_043759025.1 Verrucomicrobiota bacterium
TGGCGGTAGCCGACCCCGTGAGTGGCTTTCGGATAAACATGATCAAGATGGACCATCGCGCACCAAAACCGATCACGTGGGGAGAGCAGTTGGAAGGCATGCGCCTGCATGTCGCCCTCGGAATGCTCTCTAACCGTTTGAATAAATTGTCTTGAGCGATCTCGCGGACAAACTCGCCCGGAAAGGTGTCACCGAGGACGAACTCGCCCGCGCCAAGGCGCAGTATTCCGCAGCCATAAAAGGGTGGCTGACCGACAACAATTTCTGGTTGAACAATGTCCTCGCTAAAGCCCAAGAGGATCCGACCCAGTTAACGGACATGCGATCCGCCTCCTCGGATATCAATCAAACTACCGTCGCGGACCTCAACCAACTCGCACACAAGTATCTCGGGGCCAATCGGGTGTTTCGTTACCTCATCGAGCCCACCGCGCGAATGCCAAAAAAGAAATGATTTCACAGTGAACCTCCAAATGGAACGAAACTGGATTAGGGGGTGGAAATTTCTGTTCGACAAACCCTCCCCGGAGCCTTCTTTTCCAGTCATGGCCTCGCCTGAGAAAAAGCCCTTTCCCTTCCTCGTTCTCTTCCTCGATCTGGTGCTCACCGCCATCGCGTTCTGCATCTTTTACTGGCTCGTGAACAACCACGTGCCATCCAACGATCCAAAGATGATCATGCTCTGGGGCGGACTCGCTTCCGCTTGCATGACCGGCGTTTTCTGGCTGGCGCTACAGATGATCAAGACGGTCTTCGTTTTCCAGCGGGACTCCCGCAAGTAAGTCAGACCCGCATCTGCGGATGCACTCGCCGCTTCGGCGGCTAACCCCATTCGTTCGTGGCCGCCATTCCCAGTTCAGCCCGCCGCCGCACCACTGTCGCGGTGGAGGATTATCTGGAGAAAATCGAGCAGCTGATCGCTCAAAAAGGCTACGCCCGCGTGGTGGACATTGCCGAAGGATTGAAGATTTCCCAAGCCAGCGTGACCGCGATGGTTCAGCGACTCGATGCCGAGGGCTTCATTAAATACGAGAAATACCGCGGGATGGTGCTCACGAGTTCGGGTCTCGAAGTCGCCCGCCGCATCGCGCATCGCCACGAATTGCTGACTGATTTTTTGCGGGTGTTGGGAATTTCGGACGAGAAAATCATTTACGACGACGTCGAGGGCATGGAACACCACATCAGCTCAGAGACTTTCCGGGCGATTGAAGCCCTGACACGCCATTTGGAATTGAACCCCGGCATCGTGGCCAAAGCCATGTCCGCCGCTAAACCCACCGCCGACCGCTGAGCCAGTCGTCAGGCGCTGTTTCAGCCACCGGAACGCAACGGCCGGGCGCGAGCGTTCTCTCGTGCACCTTCCCCTCCGCGCTCACAGCCGCTCAAGTCGCGCTGCTGCTCACCAGCCAACGACCCTGCTTCGCTCCAAAACAAAACGACGCTCTTGTGTCTCCCGAGCGTTTCCTCGTTGCAGCGCCACGCGCGGCCTAGAAACCGACCGCGCTGGACGAGCATCGCGCGACCCGGCCACAGGTTTGCCGCTTACGTGACGATCAATTCGTCCTTGCGGCGGCGTTTCAATTGCGCGCCGACAAAGATCGCGACCTCATAGAGCACGATCAACGGGAGGGCGAACATCGTCTGGTTGAGCGGATCGGGCGTCGGCGTCACGACGGCCGCAATGATAAAGATGACCACGATGGCGTGCCGGCGGTATTTGCGCAGCGTTTTCACTTCGATCAGCCCCATGTATACCGCGAGCACGATGAGCAACGGAAATTCAAACGCCGCACCCATCCCGAGCACGAGCCACATGAGCAGACTGTAATAGCGGTCCGCCGTCCACATCACGGAATAACCGAGCATTTCGTTTAACTGATAGGAAACCCGGATGGTGCTCGGCGTGAGTAGAAAATAACCAAACGATGCCCCACCGAGGAAAAGCATCATCGACGAGGCACACGTGGGCAGCAGCACCTTCATCTCCCGCTTCGTGAGG
>JAYVMJ010000546.1:0-11024 GCA_043759025.1 Verrucomicrobiota bacterium
GCCGGGATGATGGCTGGCGTGTTCATCCGGTGATTGAGCCTGCACCGCCCCACTTGAAAACAGCACGCAAGCAACAATCGCGATCCATGTCAGATCGGATTTGTTCTTTTTCATGATCGTATTCTATCCTCACTTTTAACTCTAAATCTCCGGATCGATTCTTGGCCGGCGCGGGCAGGATTAATCCACTGCGTTATGGATTTATTGCTGAACACGCCATCACTGCGCGTCAGTTCCACGGCAGCTTCGCGCATTCCGCACGAGTCGGTGAGCGCGGCGGCGGCGAGGCCGTACGGCACGACCCACGCGAGCGCGAGGGCCGCAGGCCAGACGGGCGAATGTCCGGCCCGAGAAGGATGAGCAGTCCCGCGACGAACCGCACCTGCCGCTCCAGCGCCCACGACGCGTGCGCCTCTTTTTCGAGCGGCAGCCCGGTCTTTTCCCACGCCGCCCGCGAGTTGACTGACGTTTGCGAATCCCAGCGGCGCGAGCGGGGACGCAGCCTCAGCGCTGGGCCGCCCAGAGCGCCAACATATACAGAGGATCGGTTGATTTTTCGGCAGCTCGCTGGCCCGCTTTTCGATGTCCGTGAGCGGGATGAGGCGCGCGCCTTTCAAATGTCCCGCCGCATATTCGGGATACTCCCGGACATCGAGTAACAGCGGCGCGGATGCAGCGAACGCGGCCGGAAGTTCTTGAGGGGCGTATTGAGGAGAGGAGGTGTTCATGATTTGTTGTCGGTGATCGTCGTCATGGGATTCCAGATGCTCGACGCCTTCATAAGGTTGCCCCCCATCAAAGCTCCCGCCCCGGCGCGTGAGAAAATCACTTTGCCGCCTCGATGATGGCGATGGTGTCCTTCTCCACCTGTTCGGCGATGGCCTTCAAATCTTCCGACTTCGAGAGGGATGAAAGCAGAACCGTGGGCCGCACCATACCGATCAGGACTTTCCCGCCGTCCTGGTAAACCGAGATGCGGCAGGGCAGCGCAATGTTCATGCCCATGTCGGCGGAGAGCACGGCGGCGGCTTGCTTGGGATTGCAGACTTCAAGGATATGGCAGGCGTTTGGTAGTTCGAAGCCCTTGCTCGCGAGCGTCTCCTTCAGGTCATAGATATGGAGCACCCCATAACCATGCTGTTTGACGGAAGCTTGGAGATCGGCAACGGCCTGAGCCGGAGATTTGCTGGTTTCGGCGATGTAGCGTGTATTCATAAAAGGGATGAACGCGCATTTCTGCTCATGATGCGGTTTGGGGGTTCTGCGGTACATGGCGGTTCGCCATGAAATAGAGCACCGGCACGGCCATGCGACTGATGAGGAGACTCGCGATTTCGCCGGCCATGAGAGCAATCGCCAGGCCTTGGAAAATCGGGTCGGCTAGGATCACGGCGGCCCCGACGATGACCGCCATGGCGGTGAGCAGCATGGGCCGAAAACGCACCGCTCCCGCATCGATGACGGCTTCGCTCAGCGGCATGCCTTCCCGGATTCTCAGTTCGATGAAATCGACGAGGATGATGGAATTGCGCACCACAATGCCGCCACCCGCCATAAAACCGATCATGCTTGTCGCGGTGAAAAATGCGCCCATCAGGCCGTGCGCGGGCAGGATGCCGACAAGCGAGAAGGGAATCGCGACCATGACGATCAGCGGTGTCAGGAAACTGCGAAACCAGCCCACCATGAGCACGTAGATCAAAATCAAACACGCGCCGAAGGCCGCCCCGAGATCGCGGAAGACCTCAATGGTGATATGCCATTCACCGTCCCATTTCATCGACGGCTCGGCGTCGCTGAACGGCATGGCGGCGTTGAATATCTGCAACGGCGCACCCTTTCCCCCGAACTCACGCGTGTCGAGTTTCTTCAAGGCTTCGTTCATCTGGAAGATGGCGTACACCGGGCTTTCGACGACTCCGGCCACGTCGCCAATCACGTAGGTGACCGGCATGAGGTTTTTGTGATAGCGGCTCTTCTCGACGGTGACGTGCTCGATCTGCACCAGTTCGCGCAATGGTATCAGCGGTGCGCCGGAAGCGCCGGATTCGGGCAGCGCGTTCGCGTCGCCCGAGCGCACCCTCAGCGCGAGCAATTCCTCGGGCGTGGTCTTGGCGGAGCGCGGCAGTTCGAGACGGATATTCACGTCTTCCTTCTCCTCTGGCTGATGCAGCAAATCGACGTTCTCACCGTCGACGGCGATCTTGAGTGTCTCGGAAATCGTGCCGGCACTGATGCCGTGCAGCGCGGCTTTTTCCTTATCAATGACGAAACGCGCCTGCGGCTGATCGGCCTCGATATACCAATCTACATCAACGACGCCGGGCGTGCTTTGGAAAATCCGCTTAACGGCCCCGGCCAATTTCGAACGGGCCTCGTCAGTCGGTCCGTAGATTTCGGCCACGAGCGTTTGTAGGACGGGCGGACCCGGCGGCACTTCCGCAATCGCGACTCGCGCACCGTAGCGGGCGGCAATCGCGGCCACGCGCGGACGCACGCGCTTGGCGATGTCATGGCTCTGCGCCTTGCGTTCGTTTTTGCCGACAAGGTTCACCTGAATGTCCGCCACGTTGGCGCCGCGTCGCAGGAAATAGTGCCGCACGAGGCCGTTGAAATTATACGGGGAGGCGACGCCGGCGTAGACTTGGTAATCGATGACCTCCGGCTCACTGCGAATCGAGGCCGCCATCTCCCGCGCCACCGCGGTCGTTCGCTCCAGCGAGGAGCCTTCCGGCATGTTCAGGATGACTTGGAATTCACTTTTGTTGTCGAACGGGAGCATTTTCACCTTCACCCAGCCAAGGCCAACCGTGCCCATCGCGCCGAGCAGAAGCGCGGTGATGCCGATCAGGAAAAGCCAGCGCCAGCCGGTGCGATGAATCAACGGCCCCATAATGCGGCGGTAGAGTTTCGTGAAAAAATCCTCCGGGTGCTCGCTGGCCGGATGCACCGCGAGATCCTGCGTGGAAGGAGTTCCCTGCGTGGGCTGCGAATACTTTTTGCCCCACTTCAGAATCCGAATCGAGGCCCACGGCGTGACGATAAACGCGATCAGCAAGGACCAGGCCATCGCCGCGCTCGCGCCAATCGGGATGGGCCGCATGTAAGGCCCCATCAGGCCGCCAACGAAGGCCATCGGCAGCACGGCGGCGATCACGGCAAACGTGGCGAGGATCGTGGGATTGCCGACTTCGCTCACGGCCTCGACCGCAATGGCGGACCAGCTTCGGCCCTTGTTCTGCGGCAAGTTAAAGTGCCGCACGATATTTTCCACCACGACAATCGCATCGTCCACCAGAATGCCGATGCTGAAGATGAGCGCGAAGAGCGTGATGCGGTTCAGGGTGAAACCATAGAGGTAGAAAACCAGCAGCGTCAGGGCAAGGGTGGCGGGAATGGCGACCGCGACAATGCCTGACTCGCGCCAACCCAGCGTGAGCCAGATGAGAATTGCCACGCTGAAGACGGCGATGCCCATGTGCAGCAGCAACTCGTTCGATTTTTCCGCCGCGGTCTCGCCGTAATTGCGCGTGATGCTCACCACCACGTCGGCGGGGATGAGCGAACCCTTGAGCGACTCCACTTTGCTCAGAACGTTAGCAGCCACCGAGATCGCATTCGCTCCGGGGCGCTTGGCGATGCTGAGGGTGACCGCCGGTTCTTCCCCAGCCTTGGAGCCGTAAAACACATACTGCGTCGGTTCCTCGCCGCCATCGACGATCGCGGCGACTTCCCGCAGATAGACGGGCCGTCCGCTGAAGACCCCGACGACGACGCTCCCGACATCCTCCGCCGTTTTTAAAAAAGCGCCCGTGTCGACGAGCACCTCGTTGTTTCCCGTGGTCAATCCGCCCGCACGAAATTGCCGGTTTGCCTGCTGCAACATCGGAATGAGGCCAGCCGGACTGAGATTGCGCGAAGCCAGTTTCGCTGGATCGAGTTGAACACGGATGGCCCGGCGCGAACCACCGAGCAAAGTTGTCTCGGCCACCAGCGGCACTTGTTTGACCGACTCTTCCACCTGTGCCGCCAGGCGCCGGAGGGTGAGGTGATCGTAGCGGCTGCTGTGGAAGGTCAGCGCGAGGATCGGCACGTCGTCGATGCTCTTCGGTTTGATCAGCGGCTGGCTCACCCCCATCGGGATACGATCAAAGTTCGACCGCAGTTTTTCCGCGAGCTTCACCAGGCTGCGCTCGGGATCCTCGCCGACTTTGAATCGCACGATGACGAGGCTCTCGCTGTCCCGCGAAGTACTGTAGATGTATTCCACGCCCGGCATTTCCCAGAGCAGTTTTTCCATCGGGCGCGTTGCGCGTTCCTCGATCTCCTTCGCGTTGGAGCCGGGCATTGACACCATCACGTCGACCATCGGCACCTTGATTTGCGGCTCCTCTTCGCGGGGCAGCAAGATCAACGCCGCCCCGCCGAGCAACACCGCCGTGACCACGATCAGGGGCGTCAATTTCGAATTGATGAAGGCGGCTGCGATGCGACCCGCGATTCCGGGGTGGGCGGTGCGTGAGGACGGCGCGCTCATGGCTGGATCGTCACGGGCTGACCATCCTTGAGCTTCGCCGGATCGCTGACTACCACTTGTTCGCCTTCCTCGAGGCCGGAGAGAACCTCCACGACATCCCCGAGCGTTTTGCCAGTCTTCACCAATCGCAGCGCGGCGTGGCCGTCGTTGACGACGATCATGAGTTCCATCTGGCCTCGCTTGATCAGGCCGACTTTGGGCACGACGATCAGCTTCGCTTCCCCGATCGGCACCGAAACGCGGCCGAATTGCCCGCTACGCAGGCTGGCAACCGCCGGCAGGTCGAGTTTGATCTGAAAGGTGCGGCTGGCGGGATCGGAGATGGGAGCGATCTCGCTGACCGTGGCTTCCAGCGGGTGCGCTACCGACGCGATCCACACGCTCATCGTCGCACCCATCGTTACGCCGCTTAGAATCGCCTCGGGAAGATCAGCTTCAAATCGCAAACCGGTCGGCGCCTCGATTTCGAGCAGCGGTTTGCCCGGCATCGCCAGATCGCCCACCTCGGCGAGTTTACGTGTGACCACGCCATCAAAGGGCGCGGTGACGCGGGCATAACTCATCATCGTCTCCGCTTCGCTCAGTCCTGCGGTCGCGACGTTCACGCGCGCGTTGGCGGCGTCGTATTCCTGGCGCGTGGTTGTGTTGCTCGCGATGAGCTGTTTCTGCCGGTCAAGATCGCGCTGCCCCTGATCAAGCACGGCCTTGGCCTGATCAACCTGCGCCTGAATTTCCGGGACTTCAATCCGGGCGAGCAGCTCGCCCGCCTTCACGATCGCGCCCGGGATAGCGAGATATTCCATCACGCGACCGCTGATCTTGGCCTCCACTACTGCTCGCTGTTTCGAGCGCACCGTGCCCACGACTTCCTCGACTGCCACGTGTGGTTCCAGCTTTGCCTTCTGCACCTTCACGACGGCACTCGGCGGGACGGGCGCGGGGCGCCGCGCGGTCTCTTGCTTGCCACAAGAGCCGAGGATCAGCGCAGCGAGGAGAAAAGGGAGTCGTTTCATGGCCGGTGGCGATGATCAAGCCTTTGGGTCGTTCGCTTCGCCAAAGCCGAGCTTTTTTAGGATTAGTTCGGCCGGACAGAAGCCGGTGAACGCGGATTGCAAGAGGTTGAAGCCAACAAAGGCACTCAACCAGAGCCAGTTCGCGTTAATAGAGTGAGACAACGCGAGCCCGGCCAGAACCAGGGTACCAGCGAGGGCGCGGATCATGTTTTCGAGTTTCATTGGGGTGGATTTGGGTTCGTGAAGGGCGAATCTGACGTGACGAGGAAAGCGCGACGGGATGCTTCAGATTGTCCCGCATCTGCTGCTTTATGTCGACTCCTGTGCCCCGAGAAGTTTGCCGGTGTCGGGTGCGAAAATGATCTCGATCGCGATGGATTCCGCAGCCGGATAGTAGACCGCGTGCGAACCGCGAAGCAGGTGCAACGCCTGAGAGGGATGCCAGCGGCCCGTAGCGTCTTTTCATTCGCACCGGTGCATTCCGCTGTGAGGTCGAACCGACGTAATATCGCGGTGCCCAAGTGCTGGCGCGCAGGCTTTCCGGGGTTTGCCCGGGCAGGTCCGCGCTCGAAGACCGTGCTTTCGCACTGCGCACCAAGTCGTCGCACCTTCGCCGCCGCTCTCGCTCCACCGGCGACGACTCCTACGATAATGTGACCTTTCGGTTTCATCATTTGAACATGCTATTTGTGTCCCATCCCGGGACCTGGGACGCCGTTCATCATTCCGCGGCGATGCTCGCCCATTTCGCTCCACATCGGGCCATGAGTTTGGCCGCCCTTCCAACAGTTGTTCCATGCGAACTCCTGTCGACTTTGGCCCGCACCGCCGAGCCAGCCATTTTGAATGTGGCCTCCGCGCAACCAATCCGCCTGCCCGTAGAACCGGCTGCAGAAACCACTCGGATCACTGGCCATCGGGTGGGGTTGAAGCTCGATCGTCTGGTCGCCGCTCCCAATCGTCAGGGCCTTATTTTCAATGGGCTGGCTGTTCCTCAGGTTCTGGTCCCACGTGTGAACCATCACTTCTCCGGTATCGGCATTGGCCACGACTTCGGCTTTCGCCTGGCTATTGTTCAACTGAACAACGTCACCTCCATTCGGACCGGCTTCGGCCTTTGAACAGGACTGCAAGGTCATCATCGCTAGGAGCAGTCCAATTCCAATGAGTGCTCCGGTGAAGACTTTGAACATCGCAGGCGCGACGGGCGCGTGGTGGAAGCATCCGGCAGATTTAGTTCTCATGTTTTCGGCCCGGTTTGCGTTGCCCGCTCACATGTCTTTCATAGTAGGCATCGGCGCAGCGGGGGCGGCCATGCCCGCAGAAACCGGCGGGGCGAAGCCGGTGAGACTTTTCCGCTGCTCAACGGTTAGAAACTTGCTGGCCTCGCCGATGGCGCGAATGAAGGCCAAACGGGCATCGCCTGTAAGTTTTCCAATCTCACGGATTTTGATTTCGATCTTCGCAGCATCGGGCTGGTCCGACGCGGTCAGTACCCACAGTTCCTGCTCGGCCTGCTCGCTAGCACGATCCGTGGTGCTTTTCGCAAGCAGCGCTTGCTCCTTGGCTTTGTTGAGCGCAGCCGTTTGTTCAGTCGAGAGCGCGATGTGCTGCGAGTGATCGAGGAAAAAGTCGGTCGCGCCGATATGGTAGAGGTGCGATGCACCCGGAAAGCCGGGCAATGCGGATTGTGGCATCGCAGCGCCTGTGTCTGCGCCCATCGAGCCCCTGCCCATCATTGCCTCCATCCTTTTCTTACCTTCGGTCATTTTGTCCTTACCCATGGGTACCACTGACATCGCGTCTGGTGGCGTTGCAGCAGGCATCTGGTCCCCGGTCATCGGCATCATCTTGTCCATCATGCCCATCATTTTATCCATCATGTCCATCATCTTCGTGGGCGCAAGTGGCGGCGCGTCGGACGGGCTCCTACCTGCCATTGCGGGTGCTGGCGTTGCGGCGGCGCTCATGGCGCGGGACTTCATCTTGTCCATGTTCATGCCCATCGCCGGCCTTGCCGGAGGACTTGCGGCCGCCATTCCGGGCATGGCTGCGCCAGCGGGGTCTGGGGCCATCAATGGTGCCCCTTTCGCGAGTGCAGCCTCGAGCTGCGCCATTTTCACCTGCAATTCGTCAATTTGCTGAGCGAGCCCCGGATCGCCTTTTGTCGTGTCTACCGTAGTGGGCGCATCCGGAGGCATAGCGCCAGCAGCTAAGTGCGCCGCGTGGATTGCCGGGTCCACCGGCGGACTGGCGGCGAAGGTTCGCGGCAGTATGCTCAGGAGGGTTGCGACCGCCAGCAAGGTGCCACCGATGAGCCGTGTTGAAATGATTTCGTTTTTTATTATCATAACTGTTTTTTTCGTTTGGTTTGGAATGCAGTTTTAAAAAATTGGTGGCGGAGCCGCAGTCGGTCGCCATCGAGGTAACGATAACCGGAGCATGCGCGGCTAGGTCACTTCATTTTCATCGTCGGCATGGCACCACTGCCGGGCTTGGTTGCGGAGCAAAACATGGCGTCGTCACCGCACTTCGAGCACACATGCTTTACCTCCTCGTTCTTTCCCTCGCCTTTGCCTGTGCCGACAACTTCGACCGTGCCGCGGCGCTCGGAGCAGGTGGTCTTTTCCCCGATGGTCATCATTTTGATGTGCGCCTGATCGGTACCCACCTTTTGCACCATGACGGTTTTGCATTTGCTGCAGGTCATCGACATGGAGTCACCGGGTTTCAGTGCCTCCGCCTCCGCCTGGGTCTTGATTTGGCTCATGTTCATGGATGGTTGTGTCCCCATTTTATTCATGCCGGGCATATTGTCAGGTGGCCTGGTTTTGGGGGCATATCGCCCATTCGCCCCATTCCGGCCGGGTGGTCCTCTGCGCGGGTTGCGCTGGATAGACACACCGCGAAGGCCAAAGCGAGTGCGAGTCTTGAACTAAAGCTGAGTCTGCTGAGAACGTTGTTTTTCGTTTTCATAACTGGGTTTTTTTTGGGGTTTGGTTTGTTGTATTAATAAATCAGTGAGGCGGCTTGCAGAGCCGGCTTCAGTCAATTCGATTGCTGCAGTGCGCAGATTTTAAGGAGAAGGCGGCTTTTCATAACCGGGTTTTGCAGGCTTGCTGCTGTAGCAAACTAAGTGTTCACAACTTGAATTTTCTTGGGGGTCGCTGAGTTAGAAATGGCACGGACTTCTGGTCTATTTCTTGAGGAGCTTGTCGATTATAACGAGGAGAAGCACCACCAGCAAAGTTCCGAACACCGTCCAAACCCACATTCCTCCGCCTGACCATCCACCCATCCATCCGTCATTTTGGTTCATCATAATGGAATTGGTTGGTTCGTGTGTGCCGTTTCGCTGAACTCATTCCTGGCCTTGTCCAGCTTAGCTTGGCCTGCGTATGAGGAAGCGCATCGACGAGAGGCTCGCCCGGTGGATTTGCATCTAAAAATTTCGTTTCTTGGTCGTAATAACTTTTGTGCTTTGAATTTCAGGTTACTTGTAACCTTCCCTGAAAAAGCTGCACCGACGTGACGACCGGGCGATCCCGTGAATCACCCGGTCGGATTCCCCTCCGCCCCTACGTTATTTCTTCCCGGCATCAGGTGTTACCGCGCAGCAGAACGCCGCTCCTTCGCCGCACTTGCTACAGTTGTGCTGCATCTCGTCCTTCGTCTTGCCTTGGACAACGGTAATCGTGCCACCGCAGTGCTCGCATTCGTGTTTTGATCCTAGTTCAACCCAGTGCTGCGGTCCTCTTCCGTTGGGCAAATCGGCTTTGTAGTCGGTGATGCTGACGGTCTTGCAGGCGCCACACACCATCATCATCGTAGAGCCAAGCGGAAGCTCTTCAGCTTGCTTCACGGTCTCGATCGGCACAGTCCGGCGCCAGTAGTCGATGCCCGGCCCGGCGTGCAGTTGAGCAGCGCTGAAATTCAGCGCGAGGGCCAGGAGCGATCCCAACCCGAAGATGCGAATAATGCTGTGTGACGTTTTCATTGTATTAATATTCTATGTTGGTGTTTGACCCAATTTCGCAAAATAGCGCGAATCGGGAGAAAATTAGCCGGCTTTACTTCGGTGTCGCAGGAGCCGCGCAGCAAAACGCGGCGCTTTCACCACACATGCTGCAGTTATGCTGCATGGAGTCCTTGGATTTGCCTTTCACGACCGTGATCTCACCCCCGCAATGGTCGCATTGGTGTTTCGAACCGACCGTAAACCACTCTTCGTGGCCCTTGCCCGGCGGACCCACGTGCTTCGAATCGCGAATCATCGCGGTCTTACACGCACCGCAAACCATCACGACGGTGTCGTCCGGTTTCACCGCCTCGGCCTCCTTGACAGTCGTGACCGGATTCGGGCGATTCCAAAACTGCGGACCCGGCCCGGCATAGATCAGGACGGACGAAGCGCTCAAAAGCAGCGTGACGGCGACCGACTTGATAAGATTCGATGAAATGTGGATTTTCATGATGATTTTGATTTGGGCCGACGTTTGTGTTTTCTGACGCCCGCGCGCGGCTTGCGTGCTGGAATTTTCGAGGGGACCCGCGCGCCGGAATCAGAGGCAGCCACGATAGTCATTTCTTTTCCGCGGCTCGACACGACCCCGGAGGCAAGAGAAAGCACGAGGCGTTCCCGACCGGCTCGCGCCTCCAATCGGCAACGCTCAAACCACGCGTAGGTGCCACGTTGGTCCTGTAAAACTTCCATGCCGCCGCGGACGATTTGGAGGGTTACCGACTGCGCCTGATAACGATTCGTTTCGCCGCGCTCACTGGTAATCGACACCTGGACTCCCCGAGGGTCGGAAAGAACCGTCTCCGTCTGTCCGAGCTGATCGATGGGTTTGAGAACGAGGGGGGGCACGCCCGCCATTATGCCTGAACCGGCCGCTTAACCGCTACGCATCGACGCGAAAAAACTACGCGTTTCTTCAGATGTCGCCGAGGGAAGCCCGGTAGGCTCGCGGTGCCATGCCGACGATCCGATGAAACGTCCGGTTGAACTGCGAGAGCGATTGGAAGCCCGCCTCGAATGCCGCCTCGCTAATCCGAAACTTCGGGTTTTGCAGAAGGTTTTTAGCTTTTTCCACACGCAGTCGCGCGACGTAATCGACGAAATTAAGGCCGGTAACCTTCTTAAACAATTCACTGAAATATCCGGCGCTCATGTTGACCTGTTTAGCCACCTCTCCGAGCGAAAGATCTTCGCGGAAACCTGTGTCGATGATTTGGCGGGCATGAAAGATGGACGGGGTGTCCGATCCGGTCCGCTGCAATGCGAGTTGGTTGCCGCAGGCGGCGAGGTGAGTCGCGAAAATCGCGAGCAACTGCACCATTGATTGATACTGATCGCGAGTCAGGACGCGCGTCGCAAAATAGGCCTCCTCGAATTGCTTCAGATCGATATGCGTACCCAACAGGAGAAGCTCACGCGTGATTTTGCTGAACTGGCGCTGGTTCGGCGTCTC
>JAYVMJ010000547.1:0-4962 GCA_043759025.1 Verrucomicrobiota bacterium
AACCCTCGCGCGCGTGCAGACGCAGCTGCGTTTCGTGACGATCAACCGCGAACTCGTCGATCTGCAGCGCCGCCTGGGCGAATCCCGCCGCTCGGCCACCATCGGCGCGGTCACGCAGGGCATCGCCCACAATCTCAATAATCTGCTCGGCGTGGTGATTGGCTACGTCGACCTGATCAAGGCCTACCACGAAAAACCCGAGCTGGTTAAAAAGAATGCGCAGCACTTGGAAGACGCGGTTAACCGCATCGTTTCCATCATCAAACAGCTGACCAGCCTCGTCGTCAAAAATCGTCCACCGTTCGTGCGGTGCCGACTCGGGAGCATGATCGACAGCGGCATCCAACGCTACCAGCTCGAGTACAAAATCGATCAACCGATCGCGGTGCAGAATCCCAACGCCGAGATGCTGATCGACACCAACGTCGAGGTCTTCGAGGAAGCGCTGTCCAAACTTTTAATCAACGCCTGGGAAAGTTATCAGGATGAACCCGACGACAAACGTCCGATCACCATTCGCACCGAGATTGTCGACAAGGCCGAGGAAGGGAAATTCGCCTACATCCACGTCGAGGATCGCGGTCACGGCATCGACCCGGAAATTCGCGACCACGCGTTTGAACCATTCACGAGCACGAAGCACACCGTCGGCGTCGGCATGGGCCTGACGGTCGCGCGTCACTCATTGCGCAATCTCGGCGGCGAAGTTGCATTGGTTGCAAGGCCCGGCGGCGGCGCGATTGCCACTCTCCGCCACCCTCTCGATCGCAACGGCATGTGGTAAGGCGAGCGTTCGAATGTTTCGGTCGCCGCACACCCGTCCGCTGACCGTGAAATCGCGCATTGAATCGCGCTGGAGTCCGAATTAATGAGCTCACCCCAATTAGCGTTCCTCGGCGCCGGCAACCTCGCCTCCGCCATCATTCGCGGACTACTGGAGAAAAAAGTCTACGCACCAGGCGAAATCGCCTGCACAAGCAAGAATGGCGTCACGGCGCGAAAACTGGCCGAAGCCACCGGCATCGCTTTCGAACCGGATCTGCCGCTGCTCCTTCAGGCCGCCGATGTGGTCGTCGTCGCCTTCAAACCCCAATCGCTCGCCACCGCCAATCCAGCCTTGGCTGAGTTGACTCGCGACAAGCTGGTAATCTCGCTGCTCGCCGGCAAAAAGGTCGGCACACTCGCCCGCTCCTTTCCGCACGCCCGCAATCTTGTCCGCACTATGCCGAACACGCCGGCGGCCATCGGCGCGGGCGTGACGAGCTACTGCACGCTGACTCCGCTCAACCCAGCCGACCGCGCTGCAGTTGAATCGATGCTCGGAGCGCTTGGAATCCATCTTGAAGTTGACGAAGCGCAACTCGACGCCCTCACCGCCCTCGGCGGCAGCGGCCCGGCATTCCTCTTTGAATACGTCGCCGCGATGCGCGAAGCCGGCATCGCCGCAGGTCTGGCGCCGGCCGTCGCAGCGCAAGTGGCGCTCGAAACCACGCTGGGTGCCGCACGGTTGCTCGCCCGCACAGGCGAAGCGCCCGAGGCATTGCGCGACAAAGTGACTTCCCCCAACGGCACCACCTTTGCTGGTCTGCAGGTGCTCGCAGCCCGTAATTTTCGCGAAACGATCAAGGAAACCATCTTCGCCGCCGCCCGTCGCGCCGGCGAACTCTCGAAGGATTGATCCGGCCTCGGTCGAGATCGTCCATTAGCGGGCAGGGAAATCGGTGTTTTTTGATAGGGGTAGGGACAGGGATGAAACCTGCCCCTCCCTCCGAACCGGACGGCGACCCCGCTGTGGAATAGTCGTTCAACCAGCTTGCGGTCCGAACCCATCCCGCCAAGCTGCGCCCATGGAATTCGGCTGGTGGCAAAAAGATGAAGAAGGAGTGAAACACCAAGTCTGTGTTGATGTGTTCGGCAAGACCATCACCTGGACCCAAAAATACGGTCGCGGTGGCTCATGGGAAACCTACGGTCCGCCCAATGATGCCGACTGGGACAAGTTGATCGCCGAAGCGCAGCGTCGCGTGCCGCGCCGCCTGTTTTCACAGAAGCAGTTTGAGTTCATCCTGAGCCAGCGCCCGCAGCCATAAACTGGAGCACGAGCCGCGGCGACCCCGCTGCGGTTTTGAGCAACACCACGGCGAGGTCGCCGTGGCTCCATTCACCCAACACCCGCCTCACAATATTGTCCGCACCTTCGGCCAGATGAATAAAAGCGCCGGGGCAAACTCTTCCGGCTTTTCGGCCATCCAACGGTCAACTGCCGCCACCGAAAACCAGTCGCCACATTCGATCTCTTCGACCTGCAGCACAAACGGTCCTTCCGCCGCCACGCGATAGACCCAGACAAATTCCCAACCCGTTTCCAGCCGCGCCCCGATCTTGAAAAGCCGCACCGGCGGTTTCTCCGGCCGGCAACCCAGCTCTTCTTCCAATTCCCGCGCCGCCGTGCCGTCGTAATCCTCTCCCGCACCCACGTGCCCCGCCGCGGAAGAATCCCAGTAGCCCGGAAAAAGATCCTTGGTCTTCGATCGCTTGTGCAAAAAAATCTGCCCGGTGCCATTCACGACCAACAGATGCACCGCCCGGTGTTTCCAGCCGCGCGCGTGCACTTCGCGGCGGGGCGCCTGGCCCGTCACCCGGTCCTGTTCGTCGACCACATCGAAAAGTTCGTCGAGATTCTGCGCCATGCTTTAGTTTTGTCATCCATTAGGATTCGCTCACGAGCTTATTTTTGCCCTTTCCGCCAGCCCACAATCGCACAGACTTTTATCTTACCCCTATGAAATTCCCCGACGTTTCCCGCCGCACGTTTATCAAAACCGCTTCGCTCGCCTCCGCTGCCATCGCCATGCCCGCCATCATGCGCAGCCAGGGCGAGACCGGACAGTCGCCCAACAATAAACTCAACATTGCCTGCTGCGGGGTCGGTGGCCGCGGCTGGGATGCGGTCGATGGCCTGAAAGGCGAAAATTTTGTGGCGTTCTGCGACGTCGATGACGTGCGCGCCGCCAAGGCTTATGAGGCTTTCCCAAGCGTGCCTCATTTCCGCGATTTCCGGGTGATGCTCGAAAAGCTGGGCAACAAGATCGACGCCGTCACCGTGTCGACGCCGGATCATATGCATTTCCCCATCGCCATGGCTGCGCTGTCACTGGGCAAACACGTTTTTGTTGAGAAGCCATTGACCCACACGATCGGCGAAGCCCGCCAGCTCGCCGCCCTCGCGCGCGAAAAGAAAGTCGCCACGCAAATGGGCAACCAGGGCCACGCCAACGAAGGCCTGCGTCTCATCAAGGAATGGCATCAAGCCGGCGTGCTCGGCGAAGTCCGCGAAGTGCACAGCTGGACCGACCGTCCGATCTGGCCACAGGGCATCGAACGGCCCGACCACAGCAAGTCGATGCCGGTCGTACCTTCAACCCTCGATTGGGATCTCTGGCTCGGCGTGGCCCAGACTCGCGAATACGATCCCGCCTATCTGCCGTTCAACTGGCGCGGCTATTGGGACTTTGGCACCGGCGCCCTCGGCGACATGGGCTGCCACATCATGGACGGCGCCTACTGGGCGCTCGATCTTACCGCACCCACCAGCGTCGAGGCGGTCAGCGCCCACCAAACCAGTTACAGCCCGCCCACCGCCTCGGTGGTTAAATACAAATTTCCCGCGCGGGGCAATCTGCCGGCCGTCAAGTGGACGTGGTACGACGGCGGATTGCAGCCGACCCTGCCGCCGGAACTCGAAGCGGCCCGCCAGCTCCAGTCCAATGGTTCGCTCATCGTCGGCAGCAAGGCGACCGTGTTTGCCGACACCTATTATTCCAGCGCCCGCATCATTCCCGAAGTTAAGATGCAACAGCTCGCGCCCACCTTGCCCGCTAAAACCCTCCCGCGTATCACGGGCGGCCACTTCGCCGAATGGGTCCGCGCCTGCAAGGGCGGCACGCCCGCCGGTTCGCACTTCGAGTATTCCTCCCGCCTGACCGAAACCGTGCTGTTGAGCAATGTCGCGGTGCGCGCCCGCCGCCGCATCGAATGGGATTCCGCCGCGCTCAAGGTCACCAATCTGCCCGAGGCCAACCAGTTCATCTCAAAGAACTATCGCCCCGGCTTCGGCCTCTGAGCGATCCCGCACGCCTCCCTGTTATGACGACCGATTCATCCTCTTCCAAAGGCCGCTGCGAATACGCCGCCGCCTTTTTCCTGCTCCGCCTTTTTCTCGGCCTGCGCACCTTTTTCGCCGGGGTGGAAAAATTCGAGGCCAAGGGCACTTACTCGCTGCAGAATTATTCCGAGAACATGACGCACATGGCGCAGGGCATCACGGGCGCCTCGTTCCTGCCACTCTGGGCGACGAAGAACTTCGCCCTGGTGCTCGGGTATCTGCTGCTCGTGCTCGGCGGCGCGATCCTGCTGGGCATTAAAACCCGCTGCACCCTTTTCCTCACCGGCTTGGTTTACGTCGGGCTTTCCTTTGGCCTGATGGCGGTGCAGGAAAGCGAAGGGGTCGCGTGGCTGGGCATCCATGTCGGACTGATCGCCGGTGCGCTCGCGCTCGTGCGCTACAACCGGTTTTCGCTCTGGCCCGATAAATTCGACTGAGCCCTCCCGCCATGCCCGACTCACGTCAGCCTGCCCTCCCGCTTAGTCGCAGGGATTTTCTCAGCACCAGTGCCAAACTCGGCGCCGTGCTCCTCGCCGCGCCCTACATCGCCCGCGCCGCCACCGCTGGCAGCGGGTCGCGCACGCTCAACGTCGCGCTTTTCGGTTGCGGCGAACAGGGGCGCGTACTCCTCAACGCCGCGCTGAAAATTCCCGACCTTCGGTTCCGCGCCGTCTGCGACATCTGGCCTTACAACCGGACCTACGGCCAACGCCTGCTCAAGAAATTCGGGCACGATCCGCAACCGTTCGAGGATTACCGTGAACTGCTTTCCGCCACACCGGACCTCGATGCGGTCA
>JAYVMJ010000548.1:0-3747 GCA_043759025.1 Verrucomicrobiota bacterium
AAGTGTCTTCTCCGACAACGGGACTGGCAGGTTTTCAACCCTTGCCCACCGGAACGATTCGGCGGTGTCTTTCGACGTGCGGAAGAGGCGTTCTAGCCATCGAAGAAATCTCTTGGTCATGATAGCTCCGAGTTATCAAGCAGGGGATCACAATCGCCGCGACCGGTGCGCTTGCTGAGGTAGGCGCACGCGGGACCATCCTCAATTCTCAGCCATGCGCCATCTCCCAACGAAAACGTTTGGAGACGAAATTCGCTATTAGAGTCCCGTCGAAACGGATGAATTCGGGCTAGCATCTCGTTCACCGCATGACTCGCCGCGAAGCCGTTGATGCTAATCACAGCCGGGCTATCAACATTCACTCCTTTGATATAGCCTTCATTTCGCAACGCAGCGTATTGGTCAGGAGCCCGACGATGCAGCGAGCTTGTAACTCTCGATCCGGTGGACACGGAGGGGGCCGAACCGCCGACTTCTCGCCGGGTCGAACTCATCCGTGAATTCGTTGTAGGTCTGCCCCAGCATGACCAAGCCATTTTATACAACACCATGCAGTATTATGACCGCCGCACCGGGCAAACCGTCATGCCGAAGGCTGTCTTGGAATCGCTCTGCGCTGAGCTGGGCATGACCAAGATTTCGCTTCGAACCCAGCGTTCCCGCCTGTTGGAACGCATGAAGCAGTATGTGCTCGATAACGAGTAACGCTCCATAGTCCGAAACCGCACAGTCAGCACCTGAAAGACATGAACAATTCCACTCCAAAAAAGAAGATCACGCTCGCTGCCACGAAGCGCGCTCTGCACGACATGATGACGCAGGACGGCGTCGCCTTTCCCGAAACACCGGAAGACATTGATCGTATCGAGGCCGAGATCGACGATTCCAGTTTGCCCACGCCCGACGTGAATAGCTTCATTCAATTTCTTCACGGCGAGAAACCCGAGCCAGCAGTCGAAGCATCGAAAATATCGCCCTTTGAAAGCGCGACCCATGCGCAGGATCTTGCAATGGCCGCACGTAACGGTGGCGATATTGATGCGGAAATCCGAAAGCGCATGGATGAACACCGGGCCACTGCCGAGGAGAAGGCGAAGAAGAAATAATAATGGCCTACACGGAGTTGAGCATTCCACGGCGTCGCTGGATAGCCGACCTTGCAGAAGCTGCTTTTTCGGAAACAGGCGGAACACTTCCTGTTCAACCGACGCCACTAATCGATAGTCATGGTATCACGTTTTCTTCAGGCGACTACGGGAGCGCATTTGATGGTGTGCTTGAACATCGAGGCGGACAATTTCACATTTACTGCAACGTGCGCGACACTGACTATCCGGGGTCGGCGCGGGCACGCTTTACGGTCGGGCACGAACTTGGCCACTACTTCATAGACGAACACCGCAACGCTCTGGCATCAGGCCGCGTTCCTGCGCACCGCTCTTTCATCGACAAGGCCAGCTCCTCCGTCATCGAAACCGAAGCAAATACGTTTTTCTCCCACCTCTTGATGCCGCAGCACGATTTCCGGAAGGCTGTCGCCAAGGAGAAGCCGGGGCTCCAGGGACTCATCAACCTCAGTAGCACTTTCAACGTTTCAGCGCAGGCAACTGCTATTCGCTACGTCGAAGAATGTCAGGTGCCATGCGCTGCGATGATGTTCCGGCCCGGCAAGCGACCGTGGTCTGCTATTTCGCCAACGTTACGAAAGCTCGGATACCAATACGGGAATGCCCCAGAAGTTACGGCACTGCCAAACGGCTTCGCATCAAAAGCCGCACAGGAAGCACCTTCCAGTCCCGGCCTTAGTGCGATTTTCGAAGCGCCATCAACAGCCAGCTACTGGTTCGCCGACGTGGCCCCTTCGTCTCAGAAAAACTGTGTGATAGCCGAACAAGCAGTGCGTCTTGGATCTTACGGTGTCCTTGCGTTGTTGCTGTTTTCGCGACTTTGAAAGCTCCGATAATGCAATGGATTTGAAGCGTTTTTTGGGGACCGAGTTCGATTCCTCGTGACTGTGTTTACAGCCGGACGGATTTTCCGGGGAAATGTCTTTCCCCGCGTTCGAGTCTGCGTCTCGTCCTCCCCTTTCTAGCGGGGACACCCCGCAACGCCCCGATGCCGGCTGACGCCGAGGTTTTCTAGCGCGAGCGGTCGGCTTCACCGCTCCAGTGCTCCCGCTCCGATTCCGGCTCCAGTCCGTTCGCTGCGGTCGGAGACGCCTTGGTTCTCGCGCTATCGGCCGTCTCTGGCGATTCGTCGTCCGAGCACGACCATTCGCCAGGATCGCTCCCTGTCGCAGGCTCCGGTCGCGACACCGGCGGCCTTGCCGCGCTACCACCTGCGCCGACTCCTTCCTCCGCTCACGGCCTGTCGCCTGCACTCCGCTCCCGCACCCGCGCGCCGAACCCGCCCGCTCGAATCGTAAGATGAGGTGAGGTCAGCGGGGCTGCGCCCTCCGCATTTTTGGATACGCTCAGACGCCGCTGGGCTTGCGGTGCTCGCTCTCGTTGCGCCGCTCGCGCGATTTCTTCTAGCAAAGCCACACCCTGAGGGCTGCCTCATGATAGCACCTGCGCCGGCTGGCGGGCGAGCGGCTCAAGCGCCTTCGCCCGTCCCACCTCAAGGTATTGCTCGCTTCGCTGCGCTCCACCTTGCGCGACGGTGCTGATCTTCGGCATCCCTCCGGGGCGGCCGATTTTTCGGTTCGGCTCGGGTGGGGTCCGCGTAGCGCGGCCCGCTGCATATGCGCCCTCGTTGGGGCGCTGATTAGTCCAACACAGTTACCCCGCGCGCGCTGGAGGTGGTGGCGAAGTGGCAGGCCGTGCAGCTTCCGCAGGCGACGCGGGTAGAGTTCGCGCGCCGTGCTTCGGCGCTGCGTTGGGATGCCGACCAGCCGGTGATGAAGTTGCTGAGTGCCGAGAAACTGCTGACGCCGGTTCGCTACGGCGACGCGGCGACAGACCTCTGGACGACGTTCAACGTCATTCAAGAGCACCTGATTCGCGGCGGCGACCGCTACATGGGTTACACCGAGGGCATGGGCATCCGGCGCAACCGGACGCGCCCAGTATCGGGACTGAATGAGGGGCAGCGGATCAACAAATCGCTCTGGTCGCTGGCCGGGGAATTCGCGAACAACTGAAGGGCGTAAGCGACGGGAGCGGTGACTGTCGCCGCTCCCGTTTCGCGCGGCGTCTCTGCGCTTGCAAGACGCCGCGCCGCTTGCCTTGAAGGTAGTCCCTCCCGCACAAAAATTCCCGGTCGAGCCAAGCTCCCAGGAATTTTAAGCCCGCTCTCACGAGCGGGCTTTTTCCTGAACAATCTCAAGCGCCGAGCTTCAACCCGATGCTCGCTTCGCTCGATTTCTTTTAGCGACTGCCCCGTCCGTAGCGCCCCATTTTATGGGCGGTCAAGGTCGTGCCTTCGGCCTCCACCTCGCGCAAACATTCCGCTTCCCCCTCGTTGCGGATGAAACCGCCGCCTCGGCGCTCCACCCAGCGCTTTGACTTTTCGCCCATCCTGAGCGGGCGCTCAAACGGGCTGCACCCGCGATAACTCAACACTTTGTTGAGTAGGGAAACGCAGCTCGCGCGAGCGCTCACCCTGCGCGTTTACGAAGCCAAAATGGTTTACTCACTGATTTCACTTGGCGAAGAGGTTCGCCTCGACCGACCGGCCAAGATCGCCGACTACCTGCGTTCAGCCTTCGACGAAAATCCGATGCAGGAGGCTTTCTACTGCATCTAT
>JAYVMJ010000549.1:0-5433 GCA_043759025.1 Verrucomicrobiota bacterium
TTGACCCGCTCGATCACGAGGTACTCAACATTGTCCAAGGCGGGTGCCGGCCCGGAACCCCATGCACCCCATCCGGCGGCGGCGGGAACCTTTCCGTCCACGGTATTCCAGATCGTCTGAAAATTGGCTGAAACCTGGGCGTTCGTGGGAAGATTAACGCCGGTGCGCATCGATGAAATGAGCAGCGCACGCTGGTTTGCCACGACCGGATCCGGCACGTAGAGCCTGTTCATCTGACGCTTGTTGGTCAAAATATCGGCCGCGCTCAGCGAAGAGTAAGCGGCCAGCTGGCTCGTCCAATTCGGTAAAGCAGGCGGTACCGTGGTGGTCGGCATCACCGCGTTGTCACGAAGATATAACGCAATCTCCCCTCCCAGCGCATGGAGATTATCCGCTTCCGCCTTCACCGCAGTGCGCTCGATGGAATGGAGAAGATTGGGTGTGATGACCGCCGCCAGAATCGCCATGATCGCCATCACGCCGATCATTTCGATCAGAGAGAATCCCCTCTGCGCCTGACCCCGAAAATTTGTCGCGCGGTAAATATTCATTTGGCGTCCCAGAGTTGAAGGATGGGCAGGATGACGGAGAGCGCGACGATCCCGACGACGGCGATCAGCGAGATCATCATCAGCGGATCGAAGATCCCGAAGACGATCTTGATGCGGCGCGGGATGATTTTGTTAAAGTAGTCGGAAACACTCTGCAGGGCGAAATCCAGCGTACCGGAGCTCTCGCCCGTCGAAATCATCGTCACTAAAGTCTGGGGGAAAACGTCGTGCGCGGACAGGCACTTGCTGAACGGCGTTCCCTCCAGGATGCCGCGCCGCACGTCGTCCAGCGCGATCTCAATCGCCCGATTGCCCACCAGTTTCCGGCAGATTTCAAGTCCGCGCACCAGGGGAATCCCGGCCTTGTAGAGCATCGCGAGATTATGGGTGAATCGCGACAGCGCGAACATCGCGATCAGCGGCCCAAAGATTGGCAGATTCATCAACCCGCGATCGAAGGCGCACGCCGCCGCGTCGGAACGAAGCACCATTTTCAATAACATTGGCACACCGAAAATCAGTGCGATCAGAAGCGGCCAGAAGTGAATCAAGCCGTTGCTGATCGCCATGACGATGCGGGTGAGCATCGGCACCTTGAGATTCAAGTCGGTCAACAAGCCGACAAACTTCGGCACCACGAAAGTAAACAGCATCAATACGAGCGACATCGAAGCCCCAATCACCATCAGCGGATAGATCAACGCCTGCCGCACATCGCCGATCAACTGGTCAAGCCATTCGTAATATTCACTAAGGCTCTCGAAAACCTCCGGCATGCGTCCGCTGACTTCGCCCGCCTGGACGATGGCCGTGATTTCCAGCGAAAAGATCTTGGGAAATCCCGCCATCGCCTGGTGCAACGGAACGCCCGTGGAAACTTTCTCGCGCAGGCTGGCGAGCACCCGCCCGAATTTTGTCTCCTCGAAATCGTTCGCGAGGCGTCCCAGCGCATTCGGCATGGTGATACCTGCGCGCAAGAGCAGCGACATTTGCACAAAATAATTGATCAGCTCCCCGCGTTTGATCGTCAGACTGCTTCCCTTCACCAGCACGGAGCCTGCACCCTCCTTGGCCTCGAGCAGCCAGATGCCGGCATTGCGCAACCGGGTCTCGACGGTGGCGAGACTGTCCGCTTCCAGCGAACCGGTCACCGCCTTGCCGGCGGCGTCGTAGGCGCGATATTGGAACATGCTCATGGCGATCAGTGGGCAAAAGCCACGCGGAAAACCTCCTCAAGCGAGGTATCGCCATTGAACGCGCGGCGCAGTCCGTCGTCGAACAACAGGGGCATCTTCTTCTCGTGGGCGATGGCCTTGAGTTTCTCCACATTGCCGTCGTGCAGCACCGACGTGTAGTCATCGTCGATCACGAGCATTTCGAAAATCGCGACGCGTCCCTTGTAGCCTTTCTCACGGCATTTTGGACAACCCTTTGGTTTCCACAACCTGGGTTGCACCTCCGTCGGCAACGGCAGGTTGAAAGATCGGATATGCTCGGCGGGCGCGGCGATCGGTTCCTTGCAATGCGGGCACAGACGCCGCACCAGCCGCTGCGCCACGACCACGTGCAAGGTTGCGGGCAACAGAAACGGCTCAACCCCCATGTCGATCAAACGCGGAATTGCGCTAAAAGAATCGTTCGTGTGCAACGAACTAAAAACCAAGTGACCGGTCAGCGCCGCCCGTACCATCAACTGCGCCGTCTCCTTGTCGCGTGTCTCACCCACGAGCAGAACGTCGGGATCCTGCCGCAATAATGTCCGCAGGCCCGCGCTGAAACTCAGGCCGATTTTTTCCTGCACCTGCGTTTGCCGGATCTGTGGCAGGCGATACTCGATCGGATCCTCCAGGGTAAATACCGCGCGTTCGTTGCGGTTCACGCTATTGAGCGCCGTGTACAGCGTCGTCGTCTTGCCCGAACCCGTCGGTCCGGTCACCAACACGATCCCGTGCGGACGGGTGATGGCGCGGGCCAGTTGGTCTTGGTCCGCCTTGCGCATGCCAAGCTGCTGAAGATCCAGCAGCAAATTGCTGCCGTCCAAAATACGCATGACAACGCTTTCCCCGTAATTCGTGGGCAGGCACGACACGCGAAGATTCAGTTCGAGCCGGCCCAGCGTGAAAGTGAAACGTCCATCCTGCGGCAGGCGGGTTTCGGACACGTCGAGATTCGCCATGACCTTGACGCGGGCCGTAAAGGGCTCCTGGAGATCCTTCGGCACGAGCATGAATGGTTGCAACACCCCGTCGACCCGCATGCGGATGCGCAGGGATTTGTCGTCCGGTTCCAAATGAATGTCGCTCGCCGATTTTTTCACCGCTGCGGCCACAATCTGCTCAATGGCCCGAATCATCGGCGCGGTGTTCTCCTCGCCGGTTTTCCGAACGCTGATCTTCATGAGCTCGTCGATCGTCTGGTCGATCGAGCCTTCGCGATCGTTGATCGCTGAAAGTTTTTCGAGAATGTCCGGTCGCGGCGCGCTGAGCACCTCCACGCGAAGCCGTGTCATCTGTTCGATGCGGTCGATCGCCATCACGTTGAACGGATCCGCCATCACGAGCGTCACCGTGTCCTCGGTACGTTTGCAGGCGATCAAGCCGGCTTCCTTGCAAAAATCGTACGGCACCAGACGGATCACGTCGGGCGCAATCTCCAGGGTGGATATGTCCACCGTGGGCGTTTGCGCGTCCTGCGCGAGAAACGACGCAATATCCTGCTCGTTCGCGAACCCGAGGTCCTGCAACACCGTGCCGATCAGCTTGCCCGTGCGCTTTTGTTCGCGCAGCGCGAGCTCGAGCTGGTGGCTGGTGATCAGCCCGGAATCAAGCAGCCGGTCGCCGAGGCGCTTTGGCGCAGGAGCATTTTGGACGGTGGCCATAAGAAAGCGGGCGCAGGCTCAGCCCGCAGCCCGCTGGAAACGGAATAAATTGCGTGGGATAAAAGCTGATTATTGGTGAACCAGGTAGATATAGACCGTGGTCGTACCGGCAGCGTTCGGGGCGGCGTAGGCGACCTTGCCAGCGACGTCAGCCAAGGCTGAACCGACCGGCTGGGTCATCGCATCGCCATCGATTTTCTGACTGAGATCGCGAGCATCGTTGAGGGTCACGCCGGGAATGACCGCGGAGACGACACGGGCGGCCGCCGGAAGTGCGGTGACGCCGTCCAAAAAATAGTTTGTGCCAGTCGTTCCGGGAACTGCGGCGATGACCGACGTGAGACAGATCACGCGCGATTGCGTAGTTTGATTCACACCGCCAGCGGCCACCCACGTGCCGGTCGCGTTGCTCCAAGTTGCACCTACGAGCGCAGGGCTCGTCGGCTGAGTGCCAATTTTTACCAGAAAGCGCGTGTCGAGAAAACCGGACGCAGCCAGCAGATCATCGATTCGCGAGTTCGCAACCGTAAGCGGAATCGTGCCGTATTTGCCGGCGAAATCAGTGACCGCGGTCTTCATCGAGCTCGTGGAGCCGATCGCGCTGGTCACGCGTGAAGAAGCGATGGTGGAGAAGACTTTGGGAACGATGACCACGGCGAGGATCGCGATGATCGCGAGCACGCCGATCATCTCTACAAGGCTGAAGCCTGATTGACGGGCGAAGGAATGAGGACGATGGACGATTTTCATAAGGGGATGACGTTGGGATGTGCTAATCCAATCGGCTATCCCTGCCCTGTCTTTAGCAGAAACCCTCGGGTTGATCGTGGAATCGGCCATGAGCGGCATTTGAGAAAGGTATTTCTGTGCCGGCACTTACCAAGGCTTACGTGGAAATCTCCTATTAATGGCACGTTTCCGGAAGGGCGCGTCGATTTTCGCCGGCCAATGCAAACCTGCCCCCACTCTTTCCGAACGCTTTCGTCGGCGCTACCCCATTCAGCACTTTGTCACGCCATTCGTCAGTTTTAGCCCATCGATCAGAGCGAATCAGCTTTGTCTCACGGCGCATGAAATCACTCCTCTTCACTTCATTCGCGTTCGCCTGTGCCGCGGCCGCTACCTTCGCTGCGGATGTTACTTCCGCGTTTCAAGTCAAAGTCACTGGTCACGGGCAACCCATGATCCTTATTCCGGGGTTGGCCTGCCCGGGCGCGGTGTGGAATTCCACCGTCGCGCACTTCCGTGATCGTTATGAATGTCACGTGGTTACCCTAGCCGGCTTCGGCGGAGCGCCTGCCAGTACCGAAAAGGGCCCACTTTTGGAAAACGTCAGAAAAGAACTCGCCGACTACATTCGTGACCACAAACTCGCTCATCCCGTGATCGTTGGTCACAGCTTGGGCGGATTCGTAGCGCTCGATCTCTGTGCCCATCATCCGGAGCTGCCTGGACGTCTCGTGATCGTCGACAGCCTGCCGTTTCTCATGGGCATTATGAAGCCGGATGCCACTGCGGCTGACGCCCGGCAGGCCGCGGAAGCGACCGCCCAATCCTTTTCAAAGATGGATGCGGAGACCTACGCGAAAATGATCCGAGGTGGGCCGAATGGCAGCACCATGGCGACCCATGGTCCCGATCTCGATCGTATCGTCGCTTGGGGACTGGCTTCCGATCCGGCCACGATGGGAAAAGCGATCACTGAACTGTACAGCGCCGATCTCAGGTCATCGCTGTCCCGGATCAAATCGCCCACGCTGGTCTTTGCGTCGTGGATCGGGTACGCGCCCTACTCAAGCCATGCCTTCGCGGAGAAAATCTACGGCGACCAGTACTCCGCCCTGAAGGGAGTTCAACTGAAGGTGTCCGACACGGCCCGCCACTTCATCATGATGGACGATCCCGCCTGGATGTTCGCTCAAATAGAGGGATTTCTTTCCTCCGCGTCGCTGGCCATACCGAATTAATCGTCAGTGATGGACTTCAGCAGCGCCGGTGTTCACG